>CAMDPX010000166.1 GCA_945905295.1 Planctomyces sp. SH-PL62
CTTCAAATTTCAAAATTGCCTCGGCAATTTTGAAATTTGAAGACCTGACCCCGAATACCGAATACCCGGATCAACGCGACGGGGTCGGCCGATTTGAGACGATTCGGACGGTCATTTAGAAAGGCTGACCTACTTCAAACTTCGCCGCCATTGGCATGCGCCGGCCACTGCCGAAAGCTCGCGAGGTCAGCTTGATGCCGGGGGGCATTTGCCGGCGTTTGAATTCGTTGCGATCCAGTTTCGTCGCGACCCAACGGACAGTCTCCGCAGGAAATTGGCGGCTGAGCGTCGCGACCGATTCTTCGCGTTCGATCAAGCCTTCCAGGATCGCATCGAGTACCGGGTACGGCGGCAAGGAATCTTGATCGAATTGATTGGGGGCCAACTCCGCACTGGGAGCTTTCGTGATCGAACTGAGCGGGATGACTTCACGACCTTCGCGGACGTCGTTGATGTATCGCGACACCCCATAGACGTCTCGCTTGAAAAGATCGCACAGCACCGCGAAGCCGCCGGCCATGTCGCCGTACAACGTGCAGTAGCCGACCGCCAACTCGCTCTTGTTGCCTGTCGCCAGCGCGAGCCAACCGTGTCGATTGCTGCGGATCATCACGAGCGCTCCGCGAATGCGCGCCTGCAAGTTCTGGTCGGCGAGACCACCCGGCTGGCTCGCAAGATCCGCTCCCGCGACGTGCGTCGCTTCATACGCGCGGTGCATCTCGTCGATGGGGATGATCGCGTGGTCGATGCCGAGATTCTCGGCGAGCAACTTCGCATCGCCGATGCTGTGCTCGCTGCTGTACCGGCTGGGCATGAGCAATCCGTGGACGTGCTCTTTGCCGGCGGCCGCTGTCGCGATGTACGCCGCGAGGGCTGAGTCAATACCGCCGCTCAGGCCCAGAACGCAGTCGGTGAAGCCGCTCTTGCGCAGGTAGTCGCGCAGGCCGAGGACGAGAGCGTCGAGTAAGTCGGCCTCGCGCGGGCGTGCTTCGTCTTTGAGCGGAATGGCGCTAGCCACCGGTGTCGTGGCGTCGTGTTCCCTACAAAGACCGGCGGCTAGCGCCGTGCCGCTCACAAGGGACTTCCGCCCTCCGCTCGCCAAGTCACACACGCGCAAGTCGGTGTCAAACGGTTTGAGTTGTTCGATCACGTTCCCGGCCGAGTCGAGGGTCAGGCTGTTGCCGTCGAACACGAGATCGTCGTTGCCTCCAACTTGGTTGACGAACACGAACGGCTTGTGATGCCGCGAGACATGCCGCCGCAAGATGTTCAACCGGCGATGCGGCTTGTCCCTCTCAAACGGGCTGGCGGAAAGATTGATCAGCACGTCGGCTCCGAACGAAACCAACTCGGCGACCGGATCGGCTTGTTGCAGCGGCCGCTCGTGATAGAACGTGTTCGGCTCGCCGAACCAGGCGTCTTCGCAGATGTGGACCCCCAGCTTGATCCCCCGCAGTTCCATCGGCCGCACTCGCTCGGCCGGACGGAAGTAACGCTGCTCATCGAACACGTCGTAATTTGGCAGCAGCGTCTTGTGGACCGTATCGAGCACCTCGCCGTCGAGCAGCAGACTGGCCGCGTTGGCGATGCGTCCCTCGGTCACGCCCCATTTCGTCGGATGTCCGATCAACACCGCCAATCCGCGCGGAAAATCTTTCGCCAGAGCGCTCACCGCTCGGTCGCACGCATGGGCGAACCCTTCACGAAGCAACAAATCCTTCGGCGGATATCCGCTGATGAGCAACTCCGACGTGACCAGAAAGTCGGCACCGGCTGCGGCCGCTTGATCTGCCGCAGCGCGGACGAGCGTGGCATTTCCCTTCAAATCGCCGACGGTCGGATTGAGTTGAGCCAAAGCGATCTTCACGTTAGCGCAACCCCTTCTTTGTCAGCCATTGATCGGTCCAGTCCGCTTGCTCGGCGCTTAGCGGCGGATCGGGGGTGTCCCGATAATTGACGATCAAATCAAATCCGGCGTGTTCGTAGACGCTCGTAAAAACTTCCTGCAAGTCGAGCTGGGCGTCGTCGTCTCCCGCTTTGAGCGGAATCACAATCGGTGGCAATCGCTGATTCAGTCGAATCCGCCACAGCTCCCCTTTCGGACGCTGACCGGCTCGCGAGACATGCACAAAGTAGTCGCCGCCGCGGCGTTTGAGCTTCGGCAAAAACGAACTGCCGCTGCGGAGCAAGTCGATCTCGACGAGATGCGTTTTCGAGTTCAGCACTTCTTCGCGTTTCCGAATGTAGGACTCTCGGCCATATGCCCCTTTGATCTTGTTGCTGGGCGACAAGACCTCGATGACCGTGATGACCGCACGGCTCTGAGCATCCAGGATTTCGAGACGCGGCTCGCGAATCTCCGTGTCGATGAGCGTCGTCGTGATGATCCGTTCGGCCACATCCACAGCAATACCTCCCTCGTCGGAATCGTTGCTCGACCAAGTGGTGTGTGGTTCGACAAGCTGTAAGTCGGGAACAATCACCTCCGCTGCCGGATCGTCGCTATCGGTGAGATACGCCCGCTCTTCGATGCCAACGTAATACCTCGGTCGAAGTTGAGAACTGAGCCGATCTCCAATGGCCGTAATCAGCCGATGATGCACGTTCGGCCAAAGGCGCGGGTTTTCGACAAACGGGTCCATACCCGGAAAGGGGGACGGCATGATGGTTCTCCAGGAGATCCGGCAGCAGGGTTGTCGGACGGTCGGCCATCGTACCAGAATCCGCCGACTGGAACGAAGCGGCGAGAGGCAGCAGTTGTTGGTTCCCATGTAGCGGATCGGAGTAACAAGCTGATTGCAGATTGAAAGCGAGGTCAGTGACCATGACCCACGAAGAGAAATCTCGCGAACCCGCCGAACGCTCAACCAACCACACGAGTCGAGGTGCCGTGATTTTTGTCGCGGTCCTGGCGTGCTACATCTTGAGTCCGATTCCGGTCGCCTGGGGACTAATGAGGCTCGAACTCTACGATCACGTCCAGACGTCCTACGAGACTTTCTATGCCCCGCTGGCCTACCTCGCGAAACGTGTTGAGTTCATCGACAGTTTCTATGAATGGCAAATCCGACGTTTTTTATTTTGATCGTCGTCCCTTCCGCGAGTTAATGGAGTCCTGTGTGAGTGCTTGCTTGATACCTCGCGCGGCGCAAATCAAAACAGGCGAGCGGGGTGGCGTCAGCCCCCCGGTGTTTTCGCCGCTGGACCGGGGGGCTGACGCCGCCCCGCTCGCCGATGAATTTAATGGTCGCCGCTTCGAGAATCGCTGGCTCACATTGTTGGGTGCCGCACTCGTCGTTGCGTTCCATGTCGCTGTCGCTGCTGCGGAGCCGGCGGTGACGTTCGATCGTGAGATCGCGCCGCTGCTCGTCCGTCGTTGTCTGGATTGCCACAACGCGACCGAACGCAAAGGACAACTCGATCTCTCGCGAACTGAGTCAGCCACCAAGGGGGGCGAAACGGGAGCGGTACTCGTTCCCGGCAAAGCGGCCGACAGTTTGTTGTGGCAGCGCGTGCGTGACGGCGAGATGCCTCCGAAGAAGCCGCTGCCGAAGGAAGAGGTCGAGCTGCTGCGGCGGTGGATCGACGGCGGAGCCAAGTGGGGCACTTCCCCGATTGATCCGTTCGCGTTCACGACGGGTGCTCGTGCCGGTTACGACTGGTGGTCGTTGCAGCCGGTGCGACGGCCGGCCGTGCCCGATCTCAAATCTCAGATTTCAGATTTCAAATCGGAAGTCAGGAACCCGATCGACCACTTCGTGTGGAAGAAACTCGCTGACGAAGGACTGTCGCCATCACCACCTGCTGAGAACCGAACGCTCATTCGGCGTCTGTCGCTCGACTTGCTCGGCCTGCCCCCCACGCCTCAAGACATTACGGCGTTTGAGAAGGACGACTCGCCGCAAGCGTACGCCAAACTTGTGGACCGGCTGCTTGAGTCGCCGCACTTCGGCGAGCGTTGGGCGCGGCACTGGCTGGACATCATTCGCTTCGGCGAGAGCCAGGGATTTGAGCGGGACAAGTTGCGGACCAACTCGTGGCGATTCCGGAATTGGGTCGTCAGCGCGTTCAATCGCGACTTGCCGTATGACGAGTTCGTGCGGCTGCAATTGGCTGGCGACGTGCTGCGTCCGGACGATCCGGAAGCGGTGATCGCCACCGGTTTCCTGGTGGCTGGCGCGTATGACGATGTCGGTCAATCGCAGCAGAGTGCGGCGATGCGCGCGGTCGTGCGGCAGGATGAAATGGAAGACTACGTCAGCACCGTCGGCGAGACGTTTCTCGGCCTGACCGTGCATTGTGCTCGGTGTCACGATCACAAGTTTGATCCGATTCCCGCTCGCGACTATTACCGCTTATCCGCGGTGCTGGCCGGAGTTCGTCACGGCGAACGCGACATTCCCGCCGGGGACGACAACTGGCGGGCATCACAACAGAAGATCGTGACGGACTTGAACCGCGAGTTGAACACAGTGACCGCGCGGTTGGCCGAGATCGAAGCGGAGGCTCGCCAAACGATCCTGGCCGAACGGCGCACCCGCTTCGACAAGAAGGTTCCACCACCGCAACCGCTCGCGCGTTGGGAGTTCAACGAAGACCTGAAAGACTCGCTGGGTGGGCTGCATGTCACGGCCAACGGCACGAAGCTCAAGGACGGGGCGTTGCTCGTCAATGGCCGGCTTGCATTCGCTGAGACAGTGCCGCTGAAGAAGCCGATCAAAGAGAAGACGCTCGAAGTCTGGGTGAAGCTCGATCACCTGAATCAAACCGGCGGCGGAGCAATCACGATCCAAACGCTGGACGGCGCGGTGTTCGATTCGATCGTCTTCGCCGAACGCGAACCAAATCGCTGGATGGCCGGCAGCAACGGCTTCACTCGCACCCAGAGCTTTCAAGCTCCCGATGAGACCGAGGCTGACAAGCAGATCGTCCAGATCGCGATCGTGTATGACGCCGACGGCACGATCACCTGCTATCGTAACGGCCAGTTGTACGGTCAGCCGTACAAGAGCAACGGCCCGGTGACGTTTGAAGCAGAGAAGTCGCAACTTGTCTTTGGCCTGCGACACAGTCCCGTGGGCGGAGGCAAAATGCTGGCCGCCGGGATCGACCGCGCCGCGTTGTACGACCGCGCGCTGACGGCGGCTGAAGTTGCCGCCTCGGCTGGCGTTTTCACCGATCTGATTGCCGAACGGGAACTGCTGGCTCGCTTGCCGGAGTCAGCGAAGACCGAACGCGCGCAACGGAAGTTCGAGTCTGAACATCTCCGCAAGCAGCTCACGCGAGCCAGCGAGAATCGAGTCTATGCCGTCGCCCCCAAGATTCCTGAATCGACGCATCTGTTGTTGCGAGGCAACCCGGCAACTCCGGCGGATGAAGTGCTTGGGGGTGGGATAACAGCCATCAGCCGACAGCCATCAGCCAACAGCCGGAATGAAACGGCGCTCGAGTTCACATTGCCGAAGGGTACTTCCGACGCCGAACGCCGGAAGGCTCTGGCGACTTGGATCACCGACCGCCGCAATCCACTGTTGGCTCGCGTGATCGTCAATCGGTTGTGGCATTACCACTTTGGAGTCGGGATCGTCGACTCACCCAGCGACTTCGGCTTCAACGGCGGACGACCGAGTCACCCGGAGCTTCTCGATTGGCTTGCCGCCGAGCTGATGGATCACGGCTGGAGTTTGAAACACATTCATCGTCTGATCGTGAACTCAGCGACGTATCGCCAGTCGTCGCGTCCGCGAGTCGATGCGGCGAACAAGGATGCTGGCAATCGTCTGCTCTGGCGCAAAAGCCCGCAGCGACTCGATGCCGAAACGCTGCGCGATGCCGTGCTCAGCGTCGCAGGGGAATTAAATCCGACCGTCGGCGGTCCCGGCTATCACGACTTCACGACGTTCACGTTCAACTCACAGTTCTATGACATCGTCGATCCAGTCGGCTCCAGCTTCCATCGCCGCAGCCTGTATCGGACCTGGGTCCGTTCGGGACGAAATCCCTTTCTCGAAGTCCTCGACTGCCCCGACCCTTCGACAAAAACTCCACGCCGCGCGGTGACGACGACTCCGCTGCAAGCGTTGTCGCTGCTCAATAACTCATTCATGCTCCGGATGTCGGAGCGATTGGCGAACAAGTCCACTGATCACGACGTCGCGCAGCTTGTCGAGCAAGTTCTGGGGCGGAAACCGTCCGCGGTGGAAGCTGCCGAATTTCGTCGCTTTGCCGAGCAGCACGGCATACCGATGCTGGTGCGAGTGCTCTTCAACAGCAACGAGTTTCTTTACGTGGAGTAGCCGTAGGGTGGGACAAGCTCGCTTCGAGCGCCGGCCCACCATCAACCGATGACATTTCCAAACATCGGCAAACAATCTGGTGGGCCGGCGCTGCGCTGGTCCCACCCTACGAAGACACGGGACGCGACATGCCGAACTACCGACGGAACTTTGTGCCGGGCGGGACGTATTTCTTCACCTGCGTCACTTACCAACGGCAACCGATTCTCACGACGGACATCGGACGTCGCTGTTTACGTGAGGCCATTCAAAAAGTGCAAGGCGATCATCCGTTCGAACTCTTTGCCATCGTGTTGCTGCCCGATCATTGGCATACCGTTTGGATTCTGCCCCCCGGTGATGACCGCTATCCCCTGCGTTGGATGCGGATCAAAGAAGAGTTCACCGAGCGTTGGTTGGCTGCGGGCGGAGCCGAATTGCCGCAGTCCGAATCTCGCGAGAAGCATCGACAGCGCGGTGTCTGGCAGAAGCGGTATTGGGAACACACCGTCCGCGATGAAGACGACCTGAAAAGGTGCGTGGACTACACGCATTGGAATCCTCGCAAGCACAAGCTGGCCGCGCGAGTTCGTGATTGGGAATGGTCCTCGTTTCATCGCATGGTCCGCGAAGGGGAATACGACCTCGATTGGGGCGGCACCGACCCCACCCCCGGCTGGGAAGCCCCCGAATGGGGCGAATGATTTCGGATAAAAATGGTGGACCGGCGCTCGTAGGGTGGGACCAGCGGAGCGCCGGCCCACCATCAATTGGATGGATCGTGCAAAAAAATGGTGGGCCGGCGCTCGAAGCGAGCTTGTCCCACCCTACGAAGCTGGTGGATCAAAAGATGATGCCGTTCGTCATCCAGAACGATGAGGTTCACACCGGACCGATCCAGCAGTGAATCCCATTCGAGATTTCCATTGATCGTCGAGAGATCGTCGGACCACTCTTTGTGAGGTAGCACAAAAGGTAGTGAGCTTGCAGAGACCTGCATCTGCTGCAGCCTTGGTTGAACGTGGAGTGAGCTACTGCCATAAAACGAACAAAGTTGTCAGCGAATCGTTCCTGACAACTTTGCCCGCCTTTGCCCGTGCCCGGCCGCCAATACACAAGGCCGCCTCGGCAATGCCGAGGCGGCCGGTATTTGACTACGGTTCTACATGTGAACTACGGCTGATTCTCAGGACCACCGGTACCGCAATCCTGAAGTTTTCCCGTCACATCAGTAATCGTCAGCTTCTGGCAGTCGCAGTCGTCACGTTGGTCTTGGAAGCCGGAACCGGCCGCTGAGGCGTGGCCAGGTGCAGCGCCGGCAACTTTGAACTTGGTGTTACCGACGACATTGTAGCTCTGGTCGACAGCGCCAAACGCATTCGACAGATCCACCAATTCGCCATTGATCGCATCACGCACCGACGCCAGGCCGACGACCATGCCCAGGACCGCGATGGTCAGGACGAGCACGAGTTCAGCGGAAACCACGAAACCATTTTCATCGTTGAAGAGCTTACGCATGATTGAACCGTTCCTTTTTTGAAGTTTGAGACTGAGAGACCTATTGAGACGAGAGATTTCTCCACACAGATTTGGTGAGACATCCGAAGCCGCGATGGCGTGACGCAGCGATTTAGAGTCGTTGGCGAGGCTGATCCCCTTGCGGAAACACCCAGCACACGGACACCGAGAATCCAAAGCTCCTCAGTGAGACGACCTGCGATCGGCGTTGGCCAACACAACGAATCTCCGGCACCAGTAGCACGCAACCATCGTCGTGAGGGCGATGAGGGTTGCGTCGGACAAGAGACAAGACGAAGTCCGTTATCCCCTGAACTCAATAACGACTGATTCAGACCAGCAGTGTTGTTCGTCCCAAATGCAGTTCCCGCTCGTTCGTTTAACGACGGTTCCAAGTTGGCATTTGAAACTTTCTGCTCGAATCAATTTCGTCGTTCAGTTGGAATGAAAACGGCCGCCTCAGCAAAGCTGTGGCGGCCGGTGTTTGACTACGACTCAACATGTGGACTACTAGAGATTCTCAGCGACACCAGTTGCACTGGAGTCAACCTTACCGGTGACTTCAGTCAACGTCAGCTTCTGACAATCGCAGTCGTCACGTTGGTCTTGGAAGCCGGAGCCGGCCGCCGAGGCGTGGCCAGGAGCAGTGCCGGCAACTTTGAACTTGGTGTTACCGACGACATTGTAGCTCTGGTCGACAGCGCCAAACGCATTCGACAGATCCACCAATTCGCCATTGATCGCGTCACGAACCGACGCCAGGCCGACGACCATGCCCAGGACCGCGATGGTCAGGACGAGCACGAGTTCGGCGGAAACCACGAAACCATTTTCATCGTTGATGAGCTTACGCATGATTGGACCGTTCCTTTTCTTTGAAGTTTGAGACTGAGAGACCTATTGAGACGAGAGACAAAACTGACCTCCGCACAACTTCAGTGAGACATACTGAAGCTGCAAGTTCGTAGTGCGATGACCCTCTCTCCTGGCAAGGCTGATCCCCTTACCAATTGAAATCACCACACACTCGTCCGAATGGGGAGGGCATTCAGGCGACACGAATTTGATCTGTGGCTGGCCGACCACAGATCGCAGCACTACCGGTAGTGCTCGAACCATCTCTTGAGGGAGATGGCTCGTGTAAGAAGGGGGACATGACCGATCGGTGATGTCCCCAAAGACTCGACGGTGGGTGATTCGACTGAGCAAGTCAGCCCCTCAAACGCTCTCTCACCTTCGTTTGAAGCCCACCGCGAGTGTTTGTGTTTGCGTTGTTTTCATTCACCCGAACCAGTCGTTCGGGACGGTGAGATGAAAAGCAGAACGCGTTCCCAAGCGAACGTCCCGGCCGTGTGCCAACGCCGATGCAAAGTCGCAACGTGCCATCAAACTCAACGCAAACTCAACCCATGCGGGGAGTACGGAGTCGTGGACGAATCCTTGAAATGAGTCCCAGCGCAGCCGATCGACGCAGCCTCACACAGCGTGCGCGCCAATCCTCTGAAACGCTTTGTTGTTTCCAGCGCATTGACGCTGAAACAAGTCACTCGACTTCGAGTGCCACCGCGAACTCGCGTTGAAGGCATTCAAGTCGACGCAACTCTTTTCATCGCTGGAGAATCTGTTTTGTTGTTACCTCGTTTTCTAGTTGCCGGTCAGGAAAATCTCCGGCGGATTCACGTCGCGGATGCCGGTCGTAGTCGAATCTCACAAATCTTGTACCGATGGATTGTCAGTTTTTCTTGAGCCGAGTCACTCTGTCGACCACGTTCAGGAATCGGAACAACGTTGACGCGGGGACGCTGGACCGGAAAAAAATAAACAGGGGGCGATGACGCCCCCTGAATGATCTGCAAGTCCGCCAACTCTACTTCTTGGGTTTCTTGGTCTCGATTTTTTCGGATGGGCGTATTGAGTTCGGGATCGAGTTCACGCTGTTTTCCGGGATCGTTCTGATCTTGGCCGCGTTGATCTGCGAGCTTCTCGCGCAGTCAGCATCCAGAGTCGCCGCGCTATTCGCTTTCACTCGCCGTCGAATGACGTGTTCTTCGATGATCTCGTCATCTGGGCAAACCGTCTCAACGCACCTGGTCGTGACGGGGACTTCTTCGATGACTTCGACCTCTTCGAACGCTTGCCCACGTAGCACCTGAATGGAGTTTCCGGAAACCGTCTGAGCGGCGCTTCCGAAAACCGTCTGGCTGGAAGCCGAGCCACCCTGTTGCCCATTCACATCCGCGGTACCGAGAGCGCCGCCACCGGCACCAACGTCCGTGAAACTCGAACCGCTAAACCGCGCATGTTGGCCTTTGTTGATCGAGCGGTAGCTGTAGGATTGGTTGAACGAGCGATAGGCACTGGAAAGGTCCGTGAGTTCTTGAGTCACGGCGGTGGAAACCGATTCCAGGCCGACGACCATGCCCAGCACGCCCACCGTGCCCACCAACGCAAGTTCTGACGAGACAATCACACCGGTCTCGTCCTCTAAAAATCGCTGCCACAAGTTTTTCATGATGCTCTCCCGATCGAATTTGGAATGCCGTCACGTCTCAATGACGGTCACCAAGAAGGAAAAGCCGGCGGTCGAGAGCGAAAAGAACCTCCGAGAGGAACGGTCCTCGGAAATTGCTCTTCGCTCTCGTGCCGCCGAATCGAGCCGCAGAATTGACCAAGGGATCAGCCCGGCCAATCTCACGACTCTGTTCCTGGTGGTCTCTCAGGTCACCAGGACTTGGCGGTTTTCAGGCCGCCAGTGGTGGCACGACGCATTCGTCCGCCACGCACGCTCGTCTCCTCGATGAAGGGGATTTGAGGCCAATCGTTTGGCCTGACGACCGGAAGAATTAGCACAACCGATACCGGCAACACGGCCAACACAATCGTTACAACCGGACTTCGGCCGTAACCTCCAGCGATCGAACGAGGTTGGGTTGTGGCGGTTTTTTCGATCGTAGCGAGGCGTGTTGAGCGGCCTGTCTCGTTGCGTCAATCTTGCTTAGCGCGTCGCGTTAATGCTGTTTCGAGATTTGAGCGCGTCGAAGCGATTCGAGACGTCATCCGCAAGTGCCAAGTCGATCGCGGTCAGGGGTCAGGTCTTCAAATTTCATTTTTGGCGTCGCAAGTTGGGCGCGAGGTGGGTTGGAATGCCGATGTGCGAAGAGAGTCAGCGGTGAATCGCGAGGCCAAAAATGAAATTTGAAGACCTGACCCCGGCTCTCGCCCATCGGTGATGGCTCGGCTAATTTGTCGCGGTCGGTGGCGGTGACAGCTTTGTGAGAAGCGAATCCAAGAAGGGGACTTCAATGTCGCGATGCTTAGTGACGGGCGGGGCGGGTTTCATCGGCAGCCATTTGACCGAGGAGTTGTTGGCGGCCGGGCATCACGTCACGGTGCTCGACAACCTGTCCACGGGACGCGCCGAGAACCTCAAAGGGTTGGATGGGCATCCGCGACTGACGATTCGATCCGGCTCGATCACCGATCAAATGCTGGTGGCCGAAGTCGTCCGTGAGGCGGACGTCATTTATCACCTGGCCGCCGCGGTCGGAGTCAAACTGGTGGCGGACGACCCGGTGCGGACCATTCAGACCAATATCTATCCGACGGAAACGTTGTTGCAGATGGCGGTGCAGGGAGCCGGCAAACCGTTCTTTCTGGCGTCCACCAGCGAGGTGTATGGCAAGAATCCGAAAGAGCAGTGGACCGAAGAAGACGACCTGCAACTCGGCCCGACGTCCCGACCGAGATGGGCCTATGGATGCTCGAAGGCGATTGATGAATTCCTGGCGTTGGCGTACCACCGCAAGCATGGTTTGCCGGTGGTGATCGGCCGGTTCTTCAACGTGGTCGGGCCGAGGCAAGTCGGGCACTACGGCATGGTGATCCCGCGGTTTGTCGATCAGGCACTCAATGGTGGGCCAGTGGTCGTGTATGACGACGGTGAGCAAGTCCGATGTTTCGCGCACGTTCGCGAAGTCGTCGCGTCGATCATGAAATTGATGCAGACGCCGGCGGCTCAAGGGCAAGTCTTCAACATCGGCAGCGATCGGCCGTGGTCCATCCGGCAGCTTGCGGAGGCGGTGATTGCCAAAGTCGATCCTTCGGTTCGCATCGAGTATCTGCCGTACGGCAAAGCCTACGGCGACGATTTCGAAGATGTGCGCCGCCGAGTTCCGGATGTCAGTCGGTTATTGAAAACGATTGGATCGACGCCGCAGTTGGGGTTGGACGCGATTCTGGATGACATCATCGCCTGGAAGCACGCGCGGTGATCGGGAATGAGACTGGCGAGCGGGGTGGCGTCAGCCCCCCGGTGCATTCGCAACAGGACCGGGGGGCTGACGCCGCCCCGCTCGCCAAAATGTCTCACGGGGGGACGGCGGTGGAACTCGTCAATGATGCGCGGCTGAAGGAGTTGGCTCGTGAGCCGGTTCGGGAATTGTTCCTGGTGGCCCGCCGTGACGCGGTAATGCAGCCGCTCGTGGTCTTGCTGGCGTTCTTGCCTGGTCTGCTCGTGTTTTGGAATCCGTCACTGGATGAGGCCACGAGCCAGCAGGGTTTGCGGGCGCTCGATGTCGGTGCCAGTCAGACGGCATGGGATTGGATGGCAACCGCCTCACAGGAGCCGTCGACGAGTCATTCGCCTGCGAAGCCTCTGGCCACACTGCTGACGGCGCTGGGACTCAAGTTGGAGTTGTTGGCACCGGAGAGCCGTCTCTTGTTGGCGTCCTATGTGAGTTCGGTGTTTTTGCTGCTGTGCCTCGGTGGCTTAGCGAAGAAAGTGGGAGGCAGTCGATTCGCCATGCTGGTTGTTCTGCTGGCATGTGGGCATCGCGAGTTCCTGGCGTTAAGTGGCGGGTTACCTCCGGTCGCGCTGTCGTTGGCATTCGCCGTGTTGTCGTTTCGAGGAATGTTGGCTCATCAATCGGCGGATGATCCGTGGGTTTCCTGGCCGTTGGTGGGGAGCCTCTTCGCGCTGGCTGCGTGTTGGCTCTCTGGCGGCGAATTGGCGATCGGAGTGTGGGGAGTTCTGTGTGTGCAGAGCCTCGTGGGCTGCCGTGAAATCGCGAGCGTTGGTGCGCGGACACAGTGGCGACGTTGGATTTCGCGGTCGCTGGCCCAGGTTGCGATGAACCTCTTGGGTTTGTTGTTCGTGACCACCGTCTGGTTGGTGGTTGTCAGCGCATGGCAATTTGCCTTTTCCGGTGGGCTCGACTTCCGCGGAGTCGCCTGGAGTTCGTCGGCGATTCCAGGAATGTGGCCGACGGAATCACGAGGGACTTTGGCAGCTCAATTTTTATTCAACGTCAGCGGTATGTGGCTGGGTCTCATATTGCTGGGAGCGATGAAGCTTGCGCGAGGCGGATCGCAGAAACCGGATGAAGCCGATGCTCGTGGCCGCTGGTTTCTCGTGGGCTGGTTGGGAATTGCCGGAGCCGCTTGGTGGACGACTTGGTCCGCGCACGGCGGCGTTTTCATGAACTCGGTGGGGTGGCCGAGTTTCTTGTTGCTGTCGCTGCTGTTCCTGGCGGCTTGGGGCTTGGAGGGTGTGTTTCTCCGAGAGTTTGGCTTGGCGAGCGTTCTGACTGCGGTCTTCGTCACGATCGGAGTCCTCTCGATGCCGTTCTGGTTGTCACGAATGCCAAGTTCCGCCTCCAGTCAATCGCTGACGTTTGGCTGCTTGCTGGCGGCGGGGGCGGTTCTGGCGGGTGCGTGGTTGATTCGTCGCGTCGCCGAGACAGAGCCTCGCCGCCGCGCGGCGCTCGTCGCGTGTGTCACGTTGGTGATCGTCATGGACATCGTTTACGGACTCCGTTCGCGTCCCCACTTGGCGGATGACGAACGTGAGTTGCGCGCGTTTCGCCGCCAGCTCGTGCAGGACGCGCCGCCCAGCGTCTGTTGGCTGGTGACCGAAGATCAATCGCCCGCGCGATTGCGATTCTTCTTGCGCAGCCTGTGGCCTGGTGTCGAAGTCCGAGAGGCGAGAAGCGAGGAACTCGTCTCGGCCGATCCTTGGAACAATGCTGTGGCCGAGCCGAGACCGAGCGCAATGCCGACCGAATTGAAAGGTTCGTTTGCGATCGTCGTGACCTGGGGAAGCCCGCGACTTCCGACTGAGGAGTGGCGTCGCCGCGGTCAGATGCTGACTCAATCCGCCGCTCCGCATTTTTTTCAGGGGCGTCCCCTTAAGGCGTATCGTTGGACGTTGCGATCGTCGTCGGCACGGACTCGCTAGGAGTGGTTGCAAAACACCGTAGCCTGACTCTCCGAGTCGGGAATTCAGTGAATAGGCTCCCGACTCGGAGAGCCTGTGAAAGAATTGGTAGCTGGACTCACCAGAGTTCAGATTTCACGGCGAATGCTGAAGTCTGGCGACTTCAGCTACCAAAAAGTTCACAGCCTCGGAGAGTCAGGCTACGATCTGAATTGTCCGCGTCACGGCTTGAGCTTCACCGGTTGCAGGGACTTCACGATCATGAAGTCGGACTTGAGGTCGGGGCGGTAGTAACGCTCCCCTTCGAGACCCATCGACTCGCCAACGTACTTGCTGAGGTCCACCCCTTCGCCTTGCAGATACGCTAACCGCTGGCCGTTCGGATGCACGAGCACGTACTGCGGCACGCCCGACTGGTTTGATCCCGAACGTTTGATGACTCCCGCGCCGCCGAAGCGGTTTTTTGTCGGCGAGTTGCTGGGCGCGGGACGAGATGGGGCAGACGAACGTCCTGGTGTTGCGGCGCGTTGATTCGACGGAGACAGCGTCTGAGCCGGAGCGGCTCGACTCGGCGCGACGGATGGATTGCCTCGCTGAGCCGCCGCAAGCTCCTCGTCACGGCGGTTGGTCTTGTCCATGATGCTGGCGTAGTCGTCATAGTCCGCCTTGACCCGCTTGTATTTTCCCAACGA
Organism: Planctomyces sp. SH-PL62; assembly: GCA_945905295.1. GTDB lineage: Bacteria > Planctomycetota > Planctomycetia > Planctomycetales > Planctomycetaceae > SXKJ01. Next base: position 14,703 of record CAMDPX010000166.1, read on the forward strand.
TGCGAGCCGCCGGGCGGCTCCGGTCGAGGTCGATTCTTGCGCTTGCAGAGCTTGCAGCTCGGCCTCGATGGGCGCGAAGTCCCAGTCGCGTGTGTTGCGCTGGAGCATCTCTTTCATTTGCTCATCAATCGCAGCGAGTCGCTGTTGCCCACTGGCATCCATCGTCACGAGCGAAGTCGGCGTGCCAGACTCGCTTTTCGCAGGAGTCTGCGGATTCAGAACCGCGTCGTCCTCTTCCAGGTCTTTCGGAGTTGGTGCCGGCCGCCGGCCAAATTCTTTTGGAGCCGGAACGCTCTTGTTATCCGCCGCGCCGGTGTCATTGCCGCTCGGTTCGAGGCTGGCCATGTCGACGCGAGTGCCAACCGAATCACGGCCGACCTTTTCCGGCTTCTTGTCGTCGGTTGGAAAATCGTCTCCACGAGTGCGAGCGTTCGCGGCAGCCAGGTGCTGATCGGCGCTGACGACTTTCGATCCGGAGATCCAGCGGAAGTGCCCTTTCGGAGACCTGATGCGGAGGTACGCGACCTCGCCCCGCTCGTCGCGCAGAGTTTTCTCGCCGAGAATCTCAACGGCTTCGCCAGGTTGCAGGCGGCGTGACTCGACGAAGTGATCGTCGCCGAAGGAAGTGCCGACCCAAGCCACGATTTGGCTGTCGCCTGTGATGATGCCGCGATCTCCTTGGCGGTTGACGAATTCTTGTCGCACCCAGGCGAAGCTGCCGGGTGGCGGCTCGATCATGAACCAGCCGCCGTGATCGTGGCGAATGACACTGACATGATCCCCTTTGCGAAGTCGGCTCGTCGGATAGTACTGCTTGCCGGGTCCGCTGCGTGCATAGACCTCGTCGTCCGCGATGATCGCGTCATACGGAAACTTTTCAGTTCGAGACTGAGCGGCCGCCTTGTTGGTAAGCAACACAAGCGACGTGATCAACATCATTGCGACGACGATCGTGCGCATGACAAGTCTCCGAAGGATTTGAGATTTCAAATTTGAGATTTGAGATCTGAGAAGGGGGCGGGTTGATATCGAAATTTCCAGCAGGCCCTCAAGGTCAGTCCGGCTCGCGAACCTCGACCTCCTCGCCGTCCGGTCCGAGCAAGTACGCGATGCGGCCGGCTCCGGGAACGGGTGGGGTGAAGGGGTCGGGGTGCGATGGATGCAGGGGGGCTCCAAGGGTTCTGGCTCGATCCAGAAAGTCATCGAGGTTGTCCACCTCGAAGGCCAAGTGAACCGGGCCCGGAAGGAAATCGTTCCAGTCAATCAGCCGCTCACCGGAGCGAGCGCTGAACAATTCCAGTTGCATGTCTCCGATTTTCAACCAGGCCATCTCGCGGCGTTTGAACGGTCGCCGAACCAGCAGTTCGGCACCGAAGAGCTCGGTGTAAAACTTGATGGCCTGGTCGAAGTGCGCCGTTTGGAGGGCCACATGATGAATTCGCGGAGTCATCCAGAGATTGGCGATCAAAGGCTTGGGAGTCGCGGTCGTTGGATTCGATTCATCCGTCAGACTTGTCGAAGCGTGTGACTGCGACACCAAGCGAAGGGGTGTGACTGGGTAATCTGCGCTGACTTGCTTGGCATCCGAATGCCCCTACCATGCCGCTCCTTCATCGTTCAACCGAAGTATGACACACGGTTGAGCGGAGGAAGCCGGGTTTCGGAATTGCGATGCTCGTAGCACGGGCGGCTCGCCTGTGCGTTCCGAAATCGCGTTGAGGGTGAGATTGATTGAAGACCTCTCAGGCGAGCCGCCTGAGTTACGGATGGAACCATGCGAGTCTGGCCAGGTAAGCCGTCGCCGCTCGGAGCGACGTGGGATGGGGCGGGGGTGAACTTCGCGATCTTTTCCGAGCATGCGCAGAAAGTCGAGTTGTGTCTCTTCGATTCGCCCGACTCGAAAACCGAGTCACACCGGATCACGCTTCCGGAGCAGACCGACCAAGTTTGGCACGGCTATCTGCCAGACGTGCGGCCGGACCAGCTATATGGCTATCGGGTGAGCGGGCCTTTCGACCCCCACTACGGGCACAGGTTCAATCCGCACAAAGTGTTGCTCGATCCGTATGCGAAGGCGATCGGCCGCGATGTGCGTTGGTCCGACGCGATGTTTGGCTACACGGTCGGACACTCGGCCCAGGACGTCTCCTTCGATGAGCGGGACAATGCCGAGGGGGCTCCGCTGGGTGTGGTCGTCAACGACGCGTTCATCTGGCGGAACGACCGACCGCCGAAGACTCCGTGGCACAAGACGGTGATCTACGAGACTCACGTGCGCGGCTACACGATGCGGCATCCCGACGTGCCCGAACATCTGCGCGGCACCTATGCCGGACTGGCCACCAAGCCTTCGATCAAGCATCTGTTGAAGCTGGGTGTCACGGCGGTCGAAATCATGCCGGTCCATCATCACGTCGATGACCGGCATCTGATCGAGAGAGGCCGCACGAATTATTGGGGATACAACTCGCTGAATTACTTTTCGCCGGACATGCGGTACGCGGCCGCGACCTCGCCACTGGAAGTCGTGCGCGAGTTCAAGCACATGGTCCGCACGCTGCACAGCTACGGGCTCGAAGTGATTCTGGACGTGGTCTACAACCACACGGGCGAGGGTAACCAGTTCGGCCCGACGCTCTCGCTGCGGGGCATCGACAACGCCAGCTATTACCGGCTGGTGCCGCATGACCGCCGTTACTACATGGACTTCACCGGCTGCGGCAACACGCTCAACATGGTCTGCCCGCGCGTGCTGCAACTCATCATGGATAGCTTGCGGTACTGGGTGACCGAAATGCACATCGACGGCTTTCGCTTCGATCTGTGCTCGGCACTCGCCCGCGAACTGCACGAGGTCGACAAGCTGGGCGCGTTCTTCGACATCATCCATCAAGACCCGGTGCTCTCGCAGGTGAAGCTGATCGCCGAGCCGTGGGATCTCGGCCCCGGCGGCTATCTGGTTGGCAACTTCCCGGTCGGCTGGACGGAGTGGAACGGAAAATATCGGGACAACATCCGCCGCTTCTGGTGCGGCGACGGTTCGGCCGCGTCCGAGTTCGGGTCGCGTCTGTGCGGCAGCAGCGACTTGTACAACCACAGCGGCCGGCGGCCTTATGCCAGTATCAACTTCGTGACCTCGCATGACGGATTCAGTCTGCACGACTTGGTCAGCTACAACTACAAGCACAACGAAGCCAACGGCGAGGAAAATCGGGACGGCGAGCAGCACAACATTAGTTGGAACTGCGGTGCCGAGGGCCCAACCAACGACCCGACGATTCTCGCCCTGCGGCAGCAGCAGAAGCGGAACTTCATGACGACACTGCTCCTCTCGCAGGGCGTGCCGATGATTCGTGGCGGCGATGAACTCAGCCATTCGCAACAAGGCAACAACAACGCCTATTGTCAGGACAGCGAGATCAGTTGGTTGAACTGGGTGCTCTCGGCGGACGAGCAAGATTTCCTGGAGTACTGCCGCAAAGTTGTCGCGGTGTGGCGTGATCATCCCGTGTTTCAACGGCGACACTTCTTCCAAGGCCGCCCGATTCGTGGCGGCGACGTGCGTGACATCACCTGGCTGACCGCACAAGGCAGAGTCATGACCGACGCCGACTGGCATGCGGAGACGGCTCGCTGCCTTGGCATTCAGTTGTCCGGCGACTTGATCCACGAGGTCGATGAGCAAGGCCAGCAGATCACCGACGACACGATGTTGATGCTGCTGAACTCCTCACCGAGCGACGTCTCATTTGAGTTGCCAGCCGCTCCGGAGGGATCAGGTTGGTGGCCGGTGCTCGACACCGCTCACCCACAGCGCCGCGCATCCCGCAAGGCCGGTGGAGCTTCGCTGAAGCTAGCCGCGCGATCGCTGATGGTTTTGCAACTCCGAGAATCGCTGAGCCAACGAGTGCAACGCGCCGTGACACGAGCCGTGCGCGGATCGGGCCACAAGAAGT
>CAMDPX010000167.1 GCA_945905295.1 Planctomyces sp. SH-PL62
TTCAGGCCGCACGGGTTTGAATTGGCGCATTAAACACAGCGTTGTGCGGCCTGAAAAAGACTCCCGACCCCTTCTCGGAACACCCACCTTTAAGCGACTTGCGAGATTCCACCAGATTTCGTGGCGGTCGTTCGCAGCCGTTCGAGTTAGGTTGAAGAGAGCCCTTCACGCGAAGGCTGCCTGCTCTGGCCAATCACCCGACAGCTCGAAGACTCATCATGAAACTGCGAACTTCACTTCACCGAATTCTAAATTCTCTTGTGGCCAAGCCGGCTCCTCGCAGGGGATGGCGTGCCGGAGTCGTGCTGGAAGCACTGGAGATCCGGATCAACCTGTCAGCCGTGCTGATCGTCGAGACCGTGGATGCGTACTGGATCTACGACGATGCTGATGCACTGCTGAAAGCGGCGGCCGAAGGACAGGCCGCGGATTACAATCCGAGCAACGCTGATTCGGACTTCACCTCACAGGAACTGCAAGTCATTGATGGCATCGTGGCGGAGTTGATTGCCAGCGAAGGCTACACCGACAGAGACATCCTCTCGATCACCTACATCGACGACACCACCAGCGATGAGCTGATTGCCGAAGGCTATTTCTACGATGGCTTCTTCGATGAGGTTGTTGTGACGGAGACATTGCCCGACTCAGCGGTGAGTGCGGGCCAGGCCGAGACGGCGGATGTTCTGATCGACGTCAGCAACACGTTGTCAAATCTGACGGGAGCCGCAGGGACCGACACGATCTCCCTAGGCGACGGCGATCTGCTCATCGAAGCGAACGCTCAGTCCCGCGATCAATTGACCGCGCTCGTGGCGAACGCAGTGCTGCCGGTCATTGAGGCGACTTTGGACGCACCGCCGGTCGATCAAGCGTCGTCCCCGATTCGCGCGGCCGAGACGCACTCCGGTCTCAAGAACCGCTTGCCCAAACTTGAAAACTACGAAGACGTCGCCAAAGGACGAAAGGTGTTTCAGCCAAGTCTCGCGATGAAGGCCGAGGCCATTGCGATATCGGCAGTCACGCAGTTGGCCAACGCTTCCGAATTGTTATTGCCCTTCGCCAAGTTTCCGTCGGCGGGGCTGGCGGGAGTGGGATTTGTCTCGGGCTTGGAATACGCCACAACTTTCTGGTCGCCACAGAGCGCGTCGAACACCGACGATTCCACCAATTTGGAATCTGACGACCACTTCCCGTTTTCGTTTTCTCAAATCGCCGCGGCGTTCGGTGCGAGCGGATTGGCCGTGGCCTATTGGCTGAATTCCCAGCGGGAATTTGAGAGTGCCTCGTCGGTCAAACAACCGCGCCGCCGCGTCCGTGGAATACGACTGACATCGCGATGAACAATGTCTTGAGGGCCAGGCGGTGGAACTCCCGCCTTACGGCGCCGAAGTCCTCTGAAGGTTGCGTCCGCTGACTCTGATGACGCACAGAGTCGCGGCCACCTTCAGAGGACTTCCACCTTTTCAACGCACTCATTTGGGGCTGTCGATTTTGTCTCAATACTTCGTTTAACCGCGACCCAACGGGGAGCGCGACTATTGAGAATCAACGACTTACGAGCGGCGCGCTCCCCGTTGGGTCGCGGTTAAACGACTTTTTCGACAGTCTCATTTGATCGCGGCTTCGATTTCCGTGCGTTGCGCGTTCGCCCAAGCGAGGAAGTCCGCATCGGGTTGTGAGCGCGGATCCGCGATCAATTGCGACAACAATGTCACCAGCTCCGTCAGTCGGCGGCGTGAGTCGTTGTCGCGCCCCAGTTCGTGTTCGACGAGCGCGAGATTGCGTGACAGCACGACCGCCGATCGAAAATCGTTCGGTCCCGCAATCATCTCGGCGCGAACTTGATCGCTCAGTTGAATCGCTTGTTCGAGGACCGGCGCTGCTGCGGCGAACGACTTCCGCGAGACAAGATCCTCCGCCAACAAACCGAGCAGTGCGACCCGTTCGCGCGCGAGCGCGATTGGATCGGCATTCGCACCGGCAGGCAGGCGTAGTCGTTCGACTTCTGCTCGATTGGACTCCGCAAGCACGCGGTTGCGTCGAACTTCGTCGCGCAGAGTGGCGATCTCGTGCCGCAGCCGATCGGTGCGCAGGACATACCGAGTCCAGTCGATCGCACCGGCCAGTAGTACCAGTGCAACGATTCCGTTGAGCAGCGCGAACTTAGGATTGCGACGACTCCAGCGCCACACGCGGCTCCAGCGGCCCAATGGCCGAGCCAGCACGGGCCGACCTTCGAGCCAACGCTGCAAGTCCGCTCCTAGATCATTGGCCGTCGCGTACCGCTGCGCCGGTTCCTTCGACATCGCCTTCAGACAGATCGTTTCGAGATCCCGCGGCAGGCGATCATTCAACCGGCGCGGCGGGACCGGCTCTTCGTGGAGGACTTGAAACAGGACCATCCGCAAGACACCGCGAAACGGCCGCTCGCCGGTGAGTAACGCGTACAACACCACGCCCAGGCTGTAGACATCGCTACGAGCATCGGCATCTTGCGGACGCTTCAATTGTTCGGGACTCATGTACGCCGGAGTCCCCGCCAGAGCACCTTCCTGCGTCAGCAACTCGGAAGACTCCGCCACGCGAGCCAATCCGAAGTCCACAAGCTTCGCGATCCCCCGCGAGTCCAACAGCACGTTCGACAGTTTCACATCGCGATGCACGACCCCTTGCCGATGCGCCGCCGCGAGTCCACTGGCGATCTGGCACACGATCTCCGCCGCCTCGCGCGGATCGACTGAGCCGTCCCGCTGGAGCCGCGATTCCAGTGATTCACCGTCGACAAACTCCATGACCAGATACGGCGCACCGTCGGACGGCAAACCGATTTCAAAGATCTGAGCGATGTGCTCATCCCGAATCGATGCGATGACGCGACCCTCACGCTCAAAACGAGCTCGCGCCAACGGGTGCGCGGCCTTTTCCGGACGCAGCACTTTGATGGCCACGATCCGTCCTAAACGATCGTCGCGAGCCTCGAAGACTTCACCCGTCGCGCCGCTGCCGATCAGACGTTGAATCTGATACTCCCCCAGCCGCCCCAGAGGCGCGGCCTCGGAAATCGGGCCGGCAAACACACGCGCAGTCGGATCGGCCACCACATCACTCGATGAAGACCAATCGGTCAAAGGCTTCTGTCGCAGGCGCTGCATGAGGGCCTGCAACTCCGAATTGTCATCCGCATCCAACACGACAAGCTCCGCACTGCTTTCGGGATTCGTCAGCGCATCGAGCCGTCGCTGACACTCCGCGCAGTCCGCCACATGCCGAGACACGTCCGCGCGATCCGCGGAGTCCAGTTCGTCATCGAGCAAGCGTTCGAGTTGTTCGGCGTTCGGGCAATTCATGGTGATTCCGAATGGCTTGGTCTGTTCTGCACCCGCAACACAATGAGCCGCAGGGCGCTAGCCCCGGTTGAGCTCTCAACCGGGGCTAGCGCCCTGCGGCTCATGATCGGAAAGTCGTGTGACCTCCTCGCGAAGGCATTTCAAGACTCGTGATTTGGCGACATAGACGTCGGCCACCGACAGATTCAACTGCCGCGCGACTTCGGCGGCCGGTTCGGAGTTCAACACGGTGCGACGATAGGCTTCCCAAGTGTGTGGTTTGACCCGCAGTTGCACGCGGGCTTCCGCTTCGCGGAGCAGTTCCAATTCAGCGGCGGCGTCGAGCGTGGCGGTCAGCTCGCCGATCGCGGCCGGCGTGCTCAGCGCCGCCAACGCCGAGCCGATCTGCGAGTCACCACTTCCTCGACCGGGACGCGCCCGTTCGGCCACAAAGTCTCGAATCGCATTGTTCGTCACCGTCTTCAGCCAACCTCGAAAGCTGCCGCGCCGCGAGTCGTAATCGAACGTCCGAATGGCTCGCACCAATTTGCCGAGCACCTCTTGTGACACATCGGCCGCATCGGAATCCTGTAAGCCTTGCTTGCGGCACCAGCCAAACAAACGTGGTGTGTACCGATTCACGAATTCGGTCCAAGCCTCGCGGTCATTCAGCTCGCGCAGCCGCAGCAACAACGTTCCGCTCGTTCGAGATTGTTGATCGTCGGACATCGAGCACACTCGCCGAACCGGTAAAAGCCAAAAGCCGCCAGCCGGATTGGAAGTCCGGCCAGCGGGGAATGTCAATCAGGTCCGTAGGTCAGCCTTTCCAGGCTGACCCGATCAAGGATCGACGTCGTTCCGCCATTCGGGTCAGGCTGGAAAGCCTGACCTACAACGTCAGCCTTCGATAATTCGCGAAGATGGTGTCGGTGTAGGTCAGCCTTTCCAGGCTGCCCCGATCAAGGATCGACGTCGTTCTGCCATTCGGGTCAGGCTGGAAAGCCTGACCTACAGTGTCAGCCGTCGATAATCCGCGAAGACCGTGTCGGTGATCGCTGCGTGTTGCCGAGCGGCGAATGACGTGGCCGACTGCGTCAGGTTGAGCGTGATGTTGCCGCTGGCTCCGTTGTAGCCATCGACCAGAATCCGGTAGGTCGTACCGGCAACCGCATTGAACGTGGCTCGGCTGGAGTACACGCCGTTGTTGTAGTTCTCGTCATCGTTCTCGGCGACCAGTCGCAACGACGAGAGTGAACTGCCGGTGTAAACCCCCAGCGTTGTGTCGAAGTTGCTGCCCAACGTTGAGAGCGTCACGCCCCCGGATGAGCTCGCAGTCCAACTCCACCACACCGACTTGCCGCCGGACACACCGGCGGGATTCGGTTCACCGGCCTCAGCCGTGGCTGTGGCGTTGCTGCCAGTCACAGTGACATTCGTGCCGGTCAGGACTCGGCTGTCGGCGAAGTTGTCGTTCGAGCGAATGCCGACCTCGTTATCGAGCACGTTGATCGACGCGGAACCTCTCGTTGCATTGACCGAGATCGCCGCGCCGGCGTTGAGTGTGACCACGACGGTCTCGGTCTCTTCCACCAGCGAATCATCCACGGGGCTGACGGAAAGAGTCACGGACGATCGCCCCAAAGGGATCGTCACAGTGCCCGATAGTCGGCTGTAGTCCGCCCCATTCGTCGCCGAGCCAGACACCGAGTAAGCCAGAGTCAACGCGGCCGTCGTCGCACCGGTGCGGCTGATCGTGAACTGACCACGATTCGCCGTTAGTCCGCTGCGCGTCTCGGCGGCGACTGAGTCACTCGCGACGACGCTGACGCTCGGCAACACGCGGTCGTTGTCAGCAATCGTGACGGTCCCGCTCGTCTTCGTCGAATCGACGATGTAAGCGCTGGAGTTGGACAGCGTGATCGTCGCCGTCTCGTTCCCCTCGCTGAGCGTGTCATCAATGGGTGTGAGCGTCAGCGTCGTCGATGTTTGTCCGACCGGAATCGTCACGGTCGTCGGCAAGCGGCTGTAATCGGTGCCGTTGGCCGCCGTTCCAGTGACCGCCAACGACACGGTCAGCGCCGCAGTCGTTGATCCCGTGCGAGTGATCGTGAACGTGCCGTTGTTCGCCGTCTGAGTGCTGAGCGTCTCGGCGGCATTGGCATCAGTCGCGGTGATGCTGACCGTCGCCAACGTGGACGCTGTTCCGACAATCGAATCGATCCAGCTCGCGTAGGCATCGACGCGAGTATCGAACGAATGATCGCCGATGCCCGCCGTGGCCGAATCGCCGCCGGAAGTCACGCCCGCCACAAACAGCACTCCGTTGACCGTCAAGAACGCCGGCCCACCGCTGTCCCCCGGAGCCGTATTGCTCTCGCTGTTGTTGTCGAAGTTCCACGAGATCAGCGTCCGCGAGACTTCATCAATCGGCGTCGTCCCCACTCGTTTGATCCCAAAGTCGCCGTTGGTGCCAGTGGTCCCGGTGCCGCCGCCACCAAAGCCCACCAACGTCAAGATCTGGCCGACTTGCGGAGTCCCACGAAAGATCGGTATCGGAGCGATCCCCACCACTGCCTCGCGGAGCTTGTAGATCGCCAGGTCATTGGACGAATCGTTGCCAACATTTCCCGTGTAACCCGGATGCACAAAGACCTGCTCGGTCTGATACGTGCGCCCGCCGACCGTGAATTGCCCAGCCGTGTTGGCGACCCCTTCCGCACAGTGAGCCGCCGTCAGCACGTACTGCGGAGCAATCAACGTCCCAGAGCAAAAGTCATCGCCACCCCCTCCGATCAGACCGACTGCGGGATACCCGGAAGTCGCCGTCCCATTGATGATCCGTGTTTGAGGACCGACGGCCCCGGTTTGCAGCAATGCCGCCGCGTCGGAGGGTGTGCCATGCACTGCCGACAGCACCATTCGCGGCTCAAACAATTCCACCTCAGCCGGAACTCGTGCCGCCCGACGACTCCGCCAGTTTCCCGAACCGTTCGTGCTTCCTGCCAACAAACTCCACGAAAACAATTTCCGCAACATGATTAGTTCCTCTGAGTGATGGGTTTCCAGAAGTCAGTCCTGAAACGTTTCACTCAGAGGTACGGTGCCATCACCTCAACCTTGCACGACCATTTCGCGAATTCCAAACATCAGCGACGTCACGTCTCCTCCCTCGTTGGTGGCTGAGCTAATGGGTGGAGTTTATGCTCGCCTTTGCAAACGCGAACACCACCGTCAATTGAGTGCGTCTTCAAAGCTAAGAATTGGAGTTCATGAGTGAGCGCCTCGCCGGTTACAACCCAAGTTTCAACTCGTGACGACGCACTCTCTGCAACCCTGGAACCCCAATGGCTGATCCCAACCTTTCGTCCTTCATCTGGTCCGTCGCCGATCTGCTGCGTGGGGACTACAAGCAGTCCGAGTACGGCAAGGTCATCCTCCCGTTCACGGTGTTGCGGCGGTTGCCGTTGTCGGATGCTGAGAAGGCGGACGCGGTGCGGCGGTTGATGGCGGAGCGAACGTTAGAAGAACGCCCGAAGTAGAGCACCGCCACCTGTAACCCAGAAGATGACCGCAACAATGAATGCGAGTGCGAACTTAGAAGAGTTTGGCATCGTGCGATCCTCAATTGGCGCGGAATCAACTGATCAACCATAAGTCGCATTTCGTCGAGGTCAAATATGCCAGCGACCGGATGCGGAGCGGCGGTTGATGGCCGAGTGGGCGGCTGCTCAGTCCTGACCTTGGCGAACGACTCGGCTCGCGGGTGAATACCGGGATGAAACGATTGATGGCTGCTTGAATGCCACCGACGGTGGAGAGCCTTTGGAGATTCAGCAGTGAGTGGCAATTCAAAGATCCAGCGATTCGCCTTGGAACTGCCGCCTGAGTTCGTCGAAGCGATCGCGGCGGTAGCAAACGACCGTGGGATGCGGATGACGGAATTCCTGCGAGAAGTCTGTATTCGTCCGGTGCTCGGCAAGGCTGGTTACAAATTGCCTGAAGTCATGCCAGCCGGGCGACCGCGAAAACCGATCAAGCCGAAACTGAAGCAGCCGGTGCCGTCTTACAGTGACGCTGCACTGAAACTTGGTCGGCTTCAAAAGCAATTGGCGGAGATGTCATCGAACCTTCACGGCATCCAAAAAGAACTGGCCGAGCACGTCGCAGCCATTCGTCCGCGAGATGGCGGAGAGGCAGGCCGACAATCGGTCCACGACGCAGCCGAACTCTGGTTGACGCTTGCCGAACCTGGGGCGGTAGAGATTTCTGTAGCCGCTTGAGAAATTTGCCCAGCCCCCCACCCCTGTTTGGCAGCGGAGTCCCCAAGCTAGGCAGCAAGTCGGCACGGTATTTCCAAACTTCCGTTTCAGCGTTTTCGGTGGTTTCTGGTTGGGGTAGCCAATCTGTCGCGGGGAACTCGACTCGACGACGTTTCGCGCTCGCTTTCTGTCCACGCTGTGTCTGAATAGGATCTGTTTGCGAGCCAGCAGCGTCTGTCGCGGGCTCCGAGTCTGCTGAAACGCTTCCGCCAATCCGTCCTCGCCGCCGCCTGCTCCGGCAAACTCACCGCCGAGTGGATGACGAGAGGTTTCCCGCGAAAGGACGACATCCTCTTTGTTACCGAAGGCGCGACGATGGGGTTCGTCGCGTTGAATACTCGCGACGACGAGTTCGCATTGGCTCAACTCACTCTCCAACTCTTCGACGAAACGCTCAGTACGAAGGCGTTTTTCTATTTCACCATATCGAAGGTCTTTCAAGATTTGGTCGTCCTGAATGCAACCGGTTCAGCCGCAGTCAGAATCAAGGGCGCGAAATTCCGCGACCTACCCAACCCGTTTCACCCGCTGTCCGAGCAACAAGAAATCGTGCGTCGCGTCGAAAGGCTGTTCGCGTTCGCGGACCAGATCGAGGCCCGGCTGAGGCAGGCGCAAGCGCACGTCGACCGCCTCCCCAGTCGCTCCTGGCCAAAGTCTTCCGAGGCGAACTCGTCCCCACCGAACGCTCCGGCGATGTCCGCGACTACAAATCCACCTTCGTTTTGCTCGATCGCATCTACAAATCAAGGTTGACGGTGTCACCCCGGCCCGACCGATGAAAAGCACATCTCGAAGTGTTTGTTGATAATCATTAACCTATTGCGTAAACTAAATTCGTCACAAAGGACGATAATGGAAGTCAGCTTCTCGACACGGAAACTCGCCAAGGTGTGCAACTCGGCGAAGGAGATTAAGGCCAGCTTCGGACAGCGAATGGCCGACAAACTTCAGCAGCGATTGTTCGAGTTGCAGGCCGCCGAGACTCTTGATGACGTGCCACGTCTACCACCACCTCGTTGCCATGAAATGACGGGCGATCGCAAAGGACAACTCGCGGTCGATCTCGTCCACCCATTTCGATTGGTCTTTTCACCGGACCATGATCCGCTTCCCAAGAAGGCCGATGGCGGACTCGATTGGAAGCAAGTCACTCACATCGTGATCGACGAAGTCACCGACTATCACTGAATGGAACGTCTCGAATGAGTACCACGAAGAAGACTCGAATTGCCTTCGAGCCAGACTATGCCGTCGCGCCAGGACGGACCTTGCAGGAAACGATCGACCATCTGGGGATCGACCAAGCGGAACTCGCTGCGCGCACGGGACTGCACAAGAAAACGATCAACCAGATCATTAAGGGAAAAGCACCACTGACACCGGACACCGCCTTGCTCTTGGAGCGAGTGACCGGCGTCGTCGCACGCACTTGGAACAATCTGGAAGCCAACTACCGCGAACAATTGGCTCGGCTGGAGTCGAAGAAACATCTGTCGTCTCAGTTGGAATGGCTGAAGCAGATTCCCACAAAAGAACTCATCGCGCGTGGTGTGATCGAAGCGACCGGGGATCTCGTGAAAATGGTTGACCAAGCGTTGAAGTTCTTTGGCGTCGCCAGCGTTGATGCGTGGAACGAAGGCTGGAGCACTCCGCAATTCGCATTTCGCAAGTCACCGACAGCCGCCGGACACGACGGCGCTCTCGCAACCTGGCTCCGGCTCGCGGAACTCGAAGCTCAATCCGTGGAGTGCCCTCCCTACGACCCCAAGAAGTTCAATGCCGCAGTCCACGCCATCCGTGACCTCACCGTCACCTCCCCAAGCGTTTTCGTGAATCAGATGAAAACACTGTGCTCTGACGCCGGAGTCGTGCTGGCGCTCGTGCCAGAAATCAAAGGAGCACGAGTCAGCGGTGCCGCGAAATGGCTGACACCATCCAAAGCGATGATTGCGTTGAACCTGCATGGCAAATTCAACGATCGGTTTTGGTTCACCTTCTTCCATGAAGCTGGCCACATTCTGAACGACAGCAAGAAAGAGTTGTTCGTCGATGCCGACTACGTCGACGACCCCCGCGAACACGAGGCAAACAACTTTGCCCGCACAATCTTGATTCCGTTCAAATACGACGAAGAGCTTCCGACACTGACGACGTTTGCCGCGGTCTCAACCTTCGCCAAAAAGGTGGGCATCGCGCCCGGAATCGTCGTCGGCCGCTTGCAGCGAGCCAAAATTATTGACTACTCGAAACTGAACGGTCTCAAAGAGCGTTTCGATTGGAAATGACGGACGGGTGCATGAGCAATTGGTCGAGTGGTGAAGGTCAAACTCAAATTGGCTAACGCGCTCCATCTTTTGCTGGTCAACACGCGATCGAACGTCCAATTTGGCATCAAAATGCAGTTCGACGACTTGTGCCCGGTCGTGCGATCCCTGACCGCGACAGACCTCTTCACCGAATCCTGGAATGCCATGAAGCCGCTGCTGGACTTCGTTAGCCTGATTGAAACTCAAAACACTGCGACCTCAATTCGGTGAGCAGCAAGTCGAAGTCGAACGCAAATGACGTGTCGATGACTTTGGTGGCGTTGTCCCCTCTCTACCGTCGATCACGTCTTCGCCGGCTGTGTCGTCGTTGGCGTTATCGAATTGACGACCGAAGCAGCGATTCCCAGGAGAGTCTTGCCCAGCCCCCTGCTCCTGTTTGACGGCGGAGAGCCTAAGCTAGCCACCGAGTCGGCACGCGATTTCGCAGCTTACGTTTCAACGTTTTCGTTCACTGTTGCCTTCGTTTCATCGGACAATGAGGACTTCTTTGCTGGCGACTTCGGCGACTCTACTCGCGGCCCGGCGTTGGGAGCACCGTCATCAGCCAGCACTCAAGGTCCGACATCAGCACGTCCTCAACCGCGGCCTCCCGTTCCTCCTGAACCTTGCTCAGACTGATCGGGAACTTGCTCGGAGTCACTCGGTTTTCCAGTAGCATCTCCTCGAAGTCCAAGTAGTCGACATGGTCCTCCAGGTTTCCGCGATTCAGTCCGCGTCCAGTTCGATGCAGCCACTCCCGGTCGTAAATACGGTTGGCGTTCTGACCTGTTCGCAGGCGCATCCAACGCAAGCGGTCGCGCATCCGTTCCAGATACGTTCCCCAGTCCAGGCTCATTTCGCCGTCCAATAGCGGCACCGCTGTCCCCTCTCGCCCCGGTCTGATTGCTCGTCGCTGCTTGCTCTCCACCGGCCAATCCTGAATCTCTGAACTTTGCGTTTCCGAGTGCCGCTCATGATTTGGAGGCTTACCCGGAGTGCGCGTATCTGACGGCACATTCAAAACGCTCGTAGTGCTGCCTCGCTTCCGGTTTTCATCCTCCAAGAGCAGTCGCCCGGCCGCAGCCAACAGGGATCGCTGCTTTTCAGTCAAAGGTCGAGATTCTTGGGGCTCTTCACTTCGCGAGCAATTTACCCTCACGCTTCCGCTTGGTGTTTCGTCGTCGCATTGCAGCTTGATTTCACGACGAAGTCGACGCATGAATAATAGTCCGCCAATTGTTTGGATGATCCATGCGACAACCAATCCAACAAGCAGTGGCCACCAAACCATTTTCTTGAACGACAAAACGACCGCAACCATATAAACGAAGGACACGAGCAGAGGGCTAAGACGTTTGTTGTCCCAGGCGGATAACAAAGAGTTAAATATCAAAATCTGAAAAAATGCTTGGAAGATGTAGAGGAGAATGGTCATCTGGGCACACCGATCTCCACCGAGAATTACTCGGAATTAGGAAAGCAACACGCCACCGAGCAGTGGTTCGCCTAGTCATCCAATCAACCACACATGGAGATTGTCAACCTTGGCGTGCTGAAGGTTGAATTGCGAACGTCTCGCCGCGTAGTCTGGTTAGTTGTCGGGTTGTCGCCGCAGGTTGCAAACTGCGACGGCCGAAGCGGTCAGTCGGGCGGCTTGTGCTCCTATCTCGCAGTCGCCTGTCTGACCGGCCCGTGAGATAGGGAATGAGATGACGTCCACCTTTGACCGCTATGCCGGCAGCGTTCATCAACTGATTCGTTTCGCCGAAGTCAGAAAACTTTTTGAGTGGCACATCAGCCGTTGGCGGCGGAAGAAGGCATTGACCCAAGTGAACAAGGTAAAAGCGGAGGATGCCTTGAAGCCGTCGGCGAGACGAAACAAGGTTCCAGCCGATTGGCCGTACTGTCGTGTTGGAATTGGCACGAACAGCCGACTCATTCAAGTACCACCAGAACTGCTGCGTAAGGTTGAGAAGCGCGACCTGATGCAAGATTCGTTACGAAATCGCCTCAGTCGGAGGCCATTCAAGGATTTCACGCCGTCAGAACGATTCACGCTGCTGGCTCAGATTCATGACGCTTGCTACGCAAATCCTCAATTGGGGCCGACCGACCTTCGCGCATACGAACGCGGCAAGGGCCACTACCTTGCCGGTGTTATGGGGCTAGAGGATTTCTCGCCCGAAGTCCGAAGACTGACGACATCCGAAGCCACTCGATTAAATGACATCTTGGCGTTCGTGTTAATACGCATCGAAGGCAAAGGTGATCCCGCAACAGAAGACGACAACGGCGAACTGCTGGTGGATGTCATTGGGCGACTTCGGCGAAAATGGGGATTGCCTTCCTCCCGGACAGTCGCAGTTCAATCACAGATCGTATCAGCAAAGAATCTCAAAGGACGTCATTCGCAGCGCAAGAAACCACGGCCAGCGCATCGACCACCCAATTCGGACCCCAACAAAGACGCGAAGATTCGCGAGCAATGGCAGGCATGGAGAGCAAAGGGAAACCTGCGTTCGCTTGCCTTGTTCGCGAAGGACTTTGGTTACGACGAACCTGACATACGAGCCGCGTTTGAACGTGTTCGTTCTCGGCGGAAAAAGGCAGTCAAGTAAATCCGAGTTAATCCGGTGAGACTGTCTCAGAGCGACTTCTCCGGACTAATCGAGACGTTCGCTGGTTGCGTCGCCGGAATAACTCGGTGCTTTCCGTCGAGCCTCCGTTGAGGCGCGGAAACTCTCACCCATGACGTCGAGCCTGATCGCGTGCTAACGCTGGCTCGGCCGAGTCTCAGTCATGGGAGTTTGTGCGATGAAAGATTTCGCGAACGGTGTTGGCGAGCGGACGCACATCGACGCCGACGAGTGTGCGTATCGGACGGGAATCTCGAAACGGCACTGGATGCGATTGGTAGACCGAGGGGTTGCGCCTCAGCCGATCCGACTCGGTCGACTTGTTCGTTGGTCACTGGCCACTTTGCAAGAGTGGGAAGCCGGTGGTTGCAAACCCGTCCGCACTCCCTCGTCAAAGGGAGGACGCAATCATGGCTAAGGGCGACTGGGTCAGTGTCACTCGTGAGCATCCTTGCCCGATCTGCGGAAAGTCGGACAACTGCAAGCTGGCTCGCGACGGTGGAGCGGCTTGGTGCGGGCGTGTGGAGCAGGGTTCGATTCAGCAGAACGCTGGCGGCCAATTCCTCCACCAGCTTCGTCATCGAGATGCGGATCGCAACCGGGATGGATCGCCGCCGTGGCCACGTCGCTCGGAGCACAAACCGAAGCCTGAAGCGAAGTGGCCAACGGTAAAAACTGACGAAGCGAACGTGTCATCGCCGCCGCCGCCGCGGGACTGGGGAATCTCGGCTTTGATCGCGTTTGACAACCAGCCAGCCGAAGAGAAGCGGCAGGAACTAGCAACGGCGTTGGGAGTCGATGCTGAGGCACTGCACCGCCTCGGCGTGGGTTGGACGCACTGTCACGGATGGACTTTTCCAGAGCGTGACGCGACGGGCCGCGTCATCGGCATCAATTGTCGGAGTGCGACCGGCAAGAAAAAGCGGAGGAACGGATGCAAGATCGGTCTGACGTTTGATCCGGATCACTGGTTTGAATCGACCGTCGATCCGAGTCGCGTCTACTTGGTCGAGGGAGGGTCCGATACCGCGGTATTGATGTCGCACGGTATGTCCGTCGTGGGGCGTCCGAATAACTTGGCCGGAGTCAAACTGCTCGGTGAGCTACTCAAAGCGGTCCCGCCGGAGCGAGTCATCGTCGTCATGGGCGAGAACGATAAGAGGTCGCATGAAGAGCTCAGCGCCACGCAACAACGTGGTCACAAGCTCGATTGTTCTGGTTGCTCAAAGTGCTGGCCGGGATGGTTTGGTGCGACACGCATTGCAGAGCAACTGGCACTGATTCTTGGCCGAGAGATTGCGTGGGTGTTGCCTCCCGATGGGGCTAAAGATGTTCGCGACTGGTTCAACCAGCCTGATTTTGGAACGGAAGCCACATCATGAGCCATCGCGGACGGGAGTACGTCCGCCGGCTGAATCTCGTGTTTGTTCAACCGCCAAGAGTCCGGGAGTGCGAACGTCCTTCCGGGCCGGCGCGTTCAATAAACGATTGGAGGGACGAACTCATGCTCAGTCGAGCGGACATCTTGAAGAAGCCGGGCGTCTACTTGGACCGGTCGCCAACCGGCGCGGGCAAGTCCACCGCCGATCTCGAAGCTGTGAAACACTGCGAGAAAGCCTTGATCTGCGTGCCGACTCACAAGAACTGCGAGCAAGTCGAGGAAGACATGCAGTCGGCCGGCATCGACGCGCGAGCGTATCCGGGTCGATTCAGTTCCGGCCCGGACCAGAATTGCTCGAACGAAGAGGCGGACGAGGCCGAGTCGCTCGGTTTGTCCGCAGTCGCGGCGGTCTGTCGGACATGTCCCTTGAAAACAGAATGTTTGAAGCGTGGGTATCTCGCAGAATTGGCCGCGACGAAGAACGCTCGTGTCGCAATTTCCACACACATGAGAGCGGTCTACACGAGTCTCAATGAGTTGGCAGAGGGTCGAGAAGAGTACATTGCCGTTCACGAAGATGCTGCCAAAGTGATTTGTCCCACGGCCGAAGCATTGGAGGCCGATTTGCGATGGGCTGCCGGCATTTGCGACGACCTTCTGAATGATCCGATAGAGCTCAACAAACCAGGCAAGAAGAAACGTCGCGATGAAAATCGTCAGCGGATCTCCGATACCGCCTACGCACAGCGCAAAGCCGAATGCCACGAGTTTGTGCGCCATCTTGCCGACATCACCGACGACTTGATCGCTCAAATTCAGTCCGCCGAACGCACTATCCAGTTGAAAATGCCACCAGCAATGGAGCAGGCGGCTGGTATCGAAAACCTGCTTTTCCGCGAATCGCGCAGACGGAAATCGACTCTACCAGGAAAAAGCCCGTGGCGACTTTTGTTGGCGATTGCCACCGGGGATTTGGCATCGCTGGGGGTGATCGTCACAGAAGATTATCGAGATGCAGGGGCGTCACCAGACGCGGCCAAGCAGAATTACTTGATCGGGATGTGGAGAAACCTTCCCAACGCGGAATCGGTCGTTCTGTTTGCCGATGCCACCACCGATGCCGAAGACCTGGAAGCACTTCTTGGTCGTCCTATCATCGACGTGACACCGGCTGGGCATATCGAGCGAGTCAAACGACTCGTGCAGTATCCAAAGGACGTCACCAAAAACACCGCCAAGGATAAATTCCTGTCGCTCCTGCGTGGCATCCTTGTCGAGCACAAGCATTGTTCGCGCGTGGGTGTCATCACGCACCAGAAACTCATCGGTTACATCAGGGAGTTGGAAGAGCCGTTCTTCAGTCGGATCGAGATGCGGACCCACTTCCATAGCGGCGAAGACCGGGCATCAAACACCTGGCACAAAGAGTGTGATCTCGTGATTGTCCTGGGGACGCCAAGACTCCCAACGCTCGCGGTACAAACTCGGTTGATTCAATGGGGTGACTTCGCGGCGGCGGGACGGGATGGAAACTGGGGCGACCTTCACTGGCGAGGAAAGACTGAATCTGGCAAGGAGGTCGTCACCGCCGGCAGAGGGTACAACGACCCGGCTTGGGAGCGGGCTCACCGAAGCCTCGTTCGTGCTCGAATCATTCAATCCGCCGGCCGGGGACGTTCGTCGCTTGAAGACGGTTGTGAAGTCGTCGTCGTCACCACCGAGGAATGCGGATTCCCAATCGCCGACGTTGCCGTCATCGAGTTGGACGAAACTGACGCCAAGTTGCTCGCCACTCTGGCCGGCGCATCGCCGGTTTTTCCTTATAGAGATATTCAAGGGATTTCCGGCGATGCCCCGCCGGTCTTCAAAACGGCAGACCTCGCTCGGATTGTCGGGCTTGCGGAAAGCCAAACGCGGGATCGTCTCGCCCGGCTGGAGTCACGCGGTCTGATAGTCCGCGTCGGTGAACGCGGCGGCTGGATGCTTTCGGCGATCGGCCACTCGGTTGCTTGATGGTGGAACCATCTCTCGAAGACAGAAGGAGCTGCAAACCATGCCAACTGATCCGGCGATTCTTGCTCAACTGCAAACGCTTTGGGGCGAACCCGTCACTGCAACAAGGCCAGAAGCGGATGTCGAAAGCGCGATCGTGGCCTCTGAGTTCCTGCCAAGGCCGATCTCTGCGGCTGAGGTAATGGACTCGCTGGTGACATGGGACGCCTCAACGGCCGAGTTGATCGACTGGTTCCAATCCCACTGGGAGCGGCTGCCGACCGAGCCATTCGGATTGAAACCAGGAGTGCAGGTGGTCGATGTGGCGTTGTTCTATCGCTCGCTCAACACGGATATTTCCAGCGGACCAACCGGGCCACGGGCCAAGTACGGCGGACTGACGGATGACCTGGAGAAACTGCGGAGCGCTTTTCGTCCTTGATTCTTCTTTCCCACGATTGTATTCTAGGTTACAATATGCCAAACAAACTGCCGATCACTGACCTACTGCGAGAAACGATTCTGGCGAGCGGTGTGCCGTTCATCGAATTGGAGCGACAAACCGGAGTGCTCCGGCAAAGCCTGATGAAGTTTGCTCGCGGCGAAACCACGATTCACTTGGACTCGGCCGACAAGCTGGCCGAATACTTCGGGCTAGTATTGGGACCAGACGCGACGCCGAAGCGAAAAGGGAAATAGCGATGGGAGCCGACTTCACGCGAATCGTGACGCGGCCGAGTCCGGCAGGATCTGAGCAGATTTCACCGGAAATGGGCGGCGTTTCGCACGCTGGAAGAACAATCGAAGGGAACGCTTTGCCATTTTGACGATGGGACGGGATTGCTCGGAGAGGATCACGACTGAAGCGGACTCCGCAGCACGCAATGAGCATTGGCTGAGAATGAAGCAACGGGGCCAAAAACTCCAAAGGGCGAAACAATGGGCACAGTCTTCAAGAAACAGACAACGCGATCACTTCCCGTTGGGGCGGAACTCTTCACGAAGGGCGGGCAACGGTACGCCCGTTGGAAGCCAGCGAAGGGCAAGACGCGCACGGCGAGGGTGACGACCGGGCGGGATGGTTCGGAGCGGATCGTCACGGAGTCGCCGACGTTCCTGGCGAAGTACCGCGATGGAAGCGGGTATGTCTGCGAAGTTTCGACCGGTTGCCGCGATGAAGCGGCGGCGCGGAGCGTGCTCGGCGAGTTGGAGAAGCGGGCGGAGAAGGTGCGGTCAGGCATTCTTTCAGCGACGGAAGAAACGATGGCCGGGCATCAGCACTCGTTGTTGACCGATCACTTGTCCGGATACGTCGCCAGCCTGAAAGCGGCGGGGCGGGCGAAGGATCATGTCAAAAAGACCGAGCGGTTAGTCAAACGACTGATTGACGAATTGAGCTTTCGTCGATTGACGGACATTCGGCCGGAATCGGTTGAACGATGGCTCGCTCAGCAAACCACAGTGGGCATGGCGGCGCGGACTCGCAATTCCTACTTGGTGGCTCTGCGGAGCTTTCTCAATTGGTGCGTCAAGCGGGATCGGCTGCCGATTAACCCGCTGACGAAACTCGACCGAGCGGATGAAAAAGCTGATCGACGACGAGAACGGAGGGCATTCACTGCGGCGGAACTCGCCAAGCTGCTGATCGTGGCTCGCTTGAGACCGCTGGCCGAGTACGGACGCGAAACGACCAAGACTCCGAACCAAGACACCACAACTCGGCAGAAGCGAAGCCGTGCGACGTGGACGCTCAAGCCGTTGACGTTCGATGAACTCCCCGCCGCTGTCGAACTCGCACGGGAACGGCTGAAAGACAACCCGGCATTCCTCGCACGGCAAGAGCGGCTCGGCATCGAACGAGCTTTGGCCTACACCATCGCGGTCACAACAGGACTGCGGCTCGGCGAACTCGGCAGCCTGACAGTCGGACAAGTGGAACTCGACGAGCCGTGCCCGCACGTCAGATTGAAAGCGGCCGACGAAAAGAACCGCCAAGGAAACACGATCCCGCTTCGCCGTGATGTCGCCGACGAATTGCGGCAATGGGTGTCTGGCTTGGGCGGCAACTCTCGCTCTCAAACCGACGTGCTCTCGTTTAACGGCCGGGGGGAGTCAACCAAACTCTCGCCCACAACGAAACTCTTCAGCCTCTCGGCGGAACTGTCGAAAGTCCTGAATCGAGACCGGGGCATCGCCGGCATCGACAAGCGCGACGACCGCGGCCGAGTTGTGGATTTTCACGCCCTGCGACATACGTTCGGCACGAATCTATCAAAGGCGGGTGTCTCGCCGAGAGTCGCTCAAGCCGCGATGCGTCACAGCACCATCGACCTGACGATGAACGTCTACACGGACCCGCGCTTGCTGGACGTGCAAGGGGCGGTTGAATCGCTGCCGTCGATGTCGATCACGTCCGATCCCAACGAGAACCGTCAAAGCATGGCCGCCGGTGCCGAGAATCTGGTTGCACCACTGGTTGCACCACTGGTTGCACCAACTCATGACGTTTCGAGTGTTTCACGGACAACGGCTGTCACCTTGGCGGCATTTCAAGCCGACGGCGACTTCGTGAGCACGTTCGACGTAATTGCTGATGCCGACAATGCAAAACGCTCGCTGTCATCGACTGACAACGAGCGTGAGCAGTGGGACCGCTGGGACTCGAACCCAGAACCAAAGGATTATGAGTC
>CAMDPX010000168.1 GCA_945905295.1 Planctomyces sp. SH-PL62
GTTCAAATTTCAAAATTGCCGAGGCAGTTTTGAAATTTGAACGCCCGGCCCCGGATTCACCAGCGGCTGCAAATTCACTGGCTCGGAATTGTTTTGGCGAGCGGTGGGCGGCATCATGTTCGGCACGCATCGAGCCGACGTTCTGATCGGGTCTGGAGAAAGAATCATGAATCGCAAGCTCACGTTATTGGCGGCTGCCGTGGTCGCGATCGTCGTTGGAGTGTTAGACGTCCAACTGGATCAGTCGGCCGCCGCGCAGAACTCTCAGTCGCGCGGCAAGACCAAAGCGAGCATGAAGCGCGGCGCGAAGCCGGCAGCTCCGAAGACCAATCTGCCGACCGGAGCCGAGAAGACCAAGGTCGAGATTGAGCCCGTTAAGCCAGAGCTGCGCGACGCGGCGCTGCGCTCAGCGGCGAAGATTGACTCGCTCGTTGAGGCGGGCTTGAAAAAGGCGGGGCAGAAGCCGAACGAGATGTCATCGCCGGAGCATTTCGTCCGCCGAGCGTATCTCGACATCTCTGGCACGATTCCCAACTTCAAGCAGACCGAGACGTATCTGGCCAACAAGGCGGAGAGCAATCGGATCGTCCTGATCGACAGCTTGCTCAGTAAGCCCGGCTACGCCAGCCAGATGTATAACTGGATGGCGGACATCCTGCGGCTCGTCGATCGGTCGGACAACAACAACTACTTGCGACCGTACTCGGACTGGGTCAAGGAATGTCTCCGCGACAACGAACCGTGGGACTCGATGGTGCATGACATGCTCACGGCCGAGGGGCGCGTGTGGGACGAGCCGGCGGCGGGCTTCGTGCTTCGCGATCCAGGGATGCCGTTGGACAATCTCAACAATGCCGTCCGAATTTTTCTCGGCACGCGCATCGGTTGTGCTCAGTGCCACGATCATCCGTTCGACAAGTGGACTCAGAAGGAGTTCTATTCGCTGGCGGCCTTCACGGCCGGCATCGAGTACCGGCCGACGACCAAGATCAACATCAACCCAAAAGACATCGACAAGGCTTCGAGCAAGGACGGCAAAGAATCCAATGAGGCTCGGCAGGCGAAGCAGTTGATGCGGTTGAATCGCAACGGGGTTTCGAGCAACGACAAGAAACAACTGAAATTCCCGCACGACTATCAATACAGCAACGCGAAGCCGGAACAGCTCGCGATCCCGTCCGTGCTGTGGGGTACGGCTCCGACCAAGATCAACAACTCGGAACGCCGCAAGGTCTTCGCCGATTGGGTCGCGACAGGGGACAACCCGCGCTTCTCGCTGACGATGGCCAATCGGCTCTGGCAGAAGGCGATGGGGATCGGGCTGATCGAGCCGGTCGATGACATGAAAGACGAAACGAAGGCGACGAATCCGGAACTGATGGAGTTCCTCGCCAAAGAACTGGTCCGGCTGAAATATGATCTGAAGGAGTTTCAGCGGATCATCTACTACTCGAAGACGTACCAGCGCGCGGCGACCTACGGCGAGCTGGACCCGGAGAAGCCGTACCTCTTCCCCGGCCCGCTGCTTCGCCGTCTGACCGCCGAGCAAGTTTGGGATTCGCTGCTGACGCTCACGATGCCGAACCCGGAAATGGTCGTGCGACCCGATGACGACGAGTACGTCGCAACCGTGGCCCTGACCGAGAAGACGACCGCCGCCGAACTGCTCAAGAAAGTCGACCGGCTCGCGGAGGTTCGCAAGGAAGAGAACAAAGAGAAAAACAAACGGCTCTACAAGGGCCAGGAACTGGTCCGCGCGTCCGAGTTGCCGCAGCCGTTGCCGGAAGGACACTTCTTGAGACAGTTCGGCCAGAGCGATCGGCAGACGATCGCCGACAGCCACACCGACGGCACCGTGCCGCAACTGCTGACGATGTTTAACGGCCCGGTCACCCACATGATGCTGGAACAAGGCTCGGTGATCTACAACGAAGTCATGCTGGCAACGACGGTCGAGGGACAGATCAACAAGATCTTCGTCCTGGTGCTCAATCGACATCCCACCGCCGCCGAACGGGCGGTGGCTCAAAAAGAAATCAAAGTTGCCGGCCCCGCCGGTATCGGAAATGTGATTTGGGCACTGCTCAACACGCGCGAGTTTTTGTTCGTTCAATGAGTCCGTGGGGCAGGTTTCCAACCTGCCCGTCCATTGAATCGTTTCCTTCACGGGCAGGTTGAAAACCTGCCCCACGACAAAGGTCAATCATGTTTCAGTTCGACCCGTCTCGACTCGATGATCTCTCACGCCGACAGTTGATGACCGACATGGCGAAGTATTGCCTCGGCGTTACGGTGCTGCCGGCTGGCTTCGCGGCGGCACTCGCAGCCGCTGACAAGAAGGACGAGAAGAAGTCGGCCGCGAAGTCGTCTTCATCGAGCAACGGCAAAGCCAAGCATCTAGTCTATCTCTACATGCAAGGAGCGATGTCGCAGCTCGACACGTTCGATCCAAAACCGAAGAGCAAAGTGCAGGGAGACACGAAGCCGATCCAAACGAAGATCTCCGGCGTCCAATTCGGCGAGAAGCTGCCGGAACTCGCCAAGGTCGCCGACAAGCTGGCGGTCATCCGTTCGATGAATACGAGCACTGCCGCGCACGAACCGGCTCGCTACTTGATGAGCACCAGCTACAAACCGATTGCGACCACGCGGCATCCGGGACTGGGCTCGTGGGTTCACAAGATGCTCGGCCGCATTCACAAGGAACTGCCGGTCGCGGTACATGTCGGCGGCGGCATCGGGCCGGGATATCTCGGAGCCGAGTTCGCTCCGGTGCCGGTCGGCGATCCGTCGCTGGGCCTGCAAAACATCAAGTCGCCGGCGTATCTCAACGATGCCGCGTTCGACAAACGGATGGACTTGTCTCACGCCTTCGACAGCGACTTCCGCAAACTGGCCGGGAAGAATCGCAAGGTCAACGGCTATGACGATCTCTACAAGGATGCGATTCATCTGCTGCGAAGCGAAGACCTGAAAGCGTTCGACATCAGCAAGGAATCGGACGACGCGAAGAAGGCGTACGGCGACACACGCTTCGGCAAGGGCTGCTTGCTGGCTCGGCGGTTGGTGGAGCATGGCGTGCGGTACATCGAAGTCTCCCTCGGCAGTTGGGACCATCACGTCGATCTGTGGACGAAGATGGGGACCGTCGGCAGCGAGCTCGACAAAGCGGCCGCGCACCTGATCGCAGACCTCAGCAGCAAGGGCTTGCTGAAAGACACGCTGGTCGTGATCGGCACCGAGTTCGGTCGTCGCCCAGAGATCAACCAGAACAGCGGCCGCGACCATCATCCCGCCGCGTACTCATGCGTGCTGGCAGGCGGCCCGATCAAGGGGGGCCAAGTCTGGGGTGCCAGCGATGAGAATGCCTTCCGCGTCGAGTCCGATGGCGTCACCCCCGAAGACTTCAACGCCACGATCGCCGTGGCGATGGGCATTCCGCACGACAAAGAAATCCATTCGCCAGACGGCCGACCGTTCACGCTGGGCAACAAAGGCAAGCCGATCACGAAGCTGGTGTAACCACAAAGTCATTTATTCTGGCGGCGTGGACTTCGCGTCCCCTTTGAGTCGAAGTTGGCTCAGCAGCAGATGGTGGTCTGAAGCCTCTTTGTGAATCACTCGGCTGGAGACGCATTCGAAGGACTCATCATGAAAGATGTAGTCGAGACGAAACGAGAGTTTTTCGGACCCAAGCGGCCACTCCCAGGTCGGGTGTTGGTCCGCGTCATCATGAACGGCGGCGAAACTATCGGTGAAGCCATGCTCGCGAAGGAATTTCGGGGCAGCGAAGCTCGATAGACTGTTGAAGTCGCCGAGTACCACGGTTCGTATCCGGTCGAGCATTTGCTCGTGAATCAATTCGATTTCTTGACGGTGAGCGTCTTCGGTTTCTCCCATCCGAGCAAACGCCCTTGCCAACCCGTCTCTCACGGTGAGTGAAAATGGCGTGAGATGAACATTGACCAGTCGCAACTCTTGGCCGCCGAACTGGACCTGATAAATCGGCGTTCCAAACAAACCGTGCTCGGCATCGACGAACGTGGTTTCGACGACTGGAAAACGGGACAGGATTCCGAATCGCCCCGCGAGATACTGCCGGTTGCTTCCGCTGAAATTGTAGTGCGGGTAGTTCGCGGCAAACGCTCCTTTCAAGAATGTCTCTGACTCTTCGTTCGTCTCTTGCAAGATAACGATGTCCGCCTTCGACTCCTCGATCGCCTCTCGGACGAGGTCCAAACGAGCGTTTCCGAAATTGATGTTGAACGTGGCAATGAGCAACTCCGAGGGCTCTTGGCGCTCCGATGGTTTCGGATTGGAAGGGAGCGTCACCAGTTCGATTTGAACTGCAGTTTGATCAACCGTCACGCGACTCGTTGGCTCGATTCTTTCGGGACTCGCTCGGGTACAGCCAATCGTCAGAAAGAGAACCACAGCGGCGAGAGACCTTGCCATCGTGACACCTTCCAAGCTTCTAAATGACCGTGCGGGATTCGTGTCGATGATTTTCGTTGCTGTTTGAATGATGAACCGAGAACGAATCTCTGCGCTCTTCGCTTCTCTGCGGTGAATGAAATGGGCTTTTACCGCAGAGAAGCGAAGAGCGCAGAGATCCCCAAATTCAAAGCGCAAAACGTTCCTCCAGCATTGCATCCCACTGGTTTGGGGTCGATTGCAACAAATCACGCACGGTCATTTAGAATCGGAATTCGGCGATTTCGACCGCGCGATGCTCTGCGGCTGAATGATAGCATGCCTCAACGAGCGCCATGGTCTTGAGGTTATCTTCGCCGCTGATTTCCGGTGATTTGCCCTCTTCGAGGGCACACAGCAATTGAGCCATCGGGCCGACGAAGGCATCGGGGAACCAGACTTCCTCCCAGCGCGGTTGCTGCCATTGGCCGCCGGAGGATGTGGTCGTGTAGTCGAGCGTGCTGGGCGTGCGCTGCGGGTAGCTCGGCCAACCGATCGTGCCGCGAGCCAGGCCGGTCGTGCCCTCGATTCGCCAGCGGATGCCAATGTCGGACGCCGCTCCTTCAAGAGCCGGGCCGGTCCAAACGTCGTCCCAGGAGGAAGCTCGGAAGCCGTTCGCGTATTCGAGGATGTAGAGGCAGATGCCGTCGGTATGCTCGAACTTCTTGGACGTGCGCGGATCGGTGCGGACGCTGGCGAAGACTCGCTCTGGATCGCCAAACCAGAAGCGGAATGTGTCGAGATGATGAATGCTCATAATCCGCAGCGTGACCCAGCCGAGCCGTTGCTGCCACGGCATCCAATGCGGGATCGCCCGCATGTCGATGGAGGCGAAGACCGGCTCGCCGAGATCGCCTCGCTCAAGCAGTCGCCGAGCCGCTCGCACCGATTGGTCGTAGCGCATGTTTTGATTCACGGCCAGTGTGATGCCTGCCTCGCGGCACAACCGCACGATCTCGCGGGCTTCGGTGAAGTTCATCCCTAATGGCTTCTGCGCGAGGATGCCGCGAATGTGATCGGCGTGCTTCACCGCTTCGCGCACGACGTCGATCTGCACATCGGGCGGCACGGCAATGTCGATAACGTTGATGCTCTTGTCGGCGAGCAACGCCTGATAGTTGTCATGCACGGTTGCGAGGCCGTGCCGCTTCGCGACTTCTTCGGCTCGGCTGCGCGAGCCGGAACAAATTGCAACCGGGTTGAAGCCGGCTTGGCGGTACGCGACCAAATGGCAATCGGCCATGATGAAGCCAGCCCCAATGCAACCGATGCGCGACGATGTGTTCCGCGGCAGCTTCGGGAGGAAGTCGAGATCGTTGGTGGCAGACATAGGTGGCTCCGTGATTTGTACTGTCCCCACCAGCTTGGGGACTGTCGTTTTAAGGAACTCCATGACCAACTGGATCCGCCCAAGGATTGCGTGCGCTGGGTTGAGAGTGGGGCTGATGGTTGAACACGGAATAGGTTCGTGGGGATCACGACGCGAACATTCCTTAGCGAATCTTCTGGTCGGGCAATTGCTGCTTCACCCCTTCGTCGAGCGGCATCTTGTCATTCGTGATGCCGACTTCGGTCATGAGCCGATCGAGTTCAGCTCGCAACTGCGCGGCGATCCCGGCACAGCGCGGGTCGTTGATCAGATTGCCGCGTTCATCGGGATCACAGGCGACGTGATACAGCTCGGCCATGTGCCGGTCGGGTTTGCCGTCGCCGTGTGGGTAGCGGACCAGCTTCCATTCGTCGGTGCGGACACCGCGCACGTTGGGCGTGTACGGGAACTGCTTTTCGTAGTTGTAGTGGTACAGGAATGAGCGTCTCCAAGCGGGATCGCCCTGCGTGACCAACTTTCGCCACGAGCGGCCGTGAATGTTTTTCGGTGCTTCGACGCCGCAGAGTTCCAACAGGCTCGGAGCCATATCGACGGTCAGCACGAGCGGCTCGACGACGCGCGGGCTGTGTGTTGGCGTGAGCTTCGGATACCGCACGATGAGCGGGATGCGGATGCTCGGTTCGTGCATCGTCCGCTTATCGACCATGCCGTGCTCGCCGTTGAGCAGGCCGTTGTCTCCCATGAAGACGATGACCGTGTTGTCGAGTTGACCGTTCCCTTCCAGCAGCCGATATAGCCGGCCGACCGAGTCATCCACCGACAGGATCGTGCCCCAATACGCTCGCGTCATGGCGGCGAAATCTTTGACGGCGGCGGGGCTGTCGTCCGGGAACTTCTTTCGCCACTCAAACAGAGGGCCGTAGATGCCGTGCCAGGTCGGCAATCGTTCTTTGATCCACGTTGGCTTGTCTTCGAGATGAAACGCGGTGTCCGGGTAGCGGACTTCGACGTGATCGAAGGCGTGCTCGTACTTATTTTCTGGGAAGTAAAAGCTGTGCGGAGCCTTGTGGCCGAGCATCATCAACCACGGCTTCGTGTGCGGCTTCTTCAGCCAGGACTCGGCCAAGTCGGTCACGACGTGGGTGTAGTAGCCCGGCAGCGTCTCACGTTTGCCGTCCACGTTGAATTCGGTGTCGAAGTACTTGCCCTGGCCTTTGTGAGTGACGAAGAAATCGAAGCCGGGGCGCTTTTCGTCGTTCTCTTCGCCCATGTGGTACTTGCCGATGTAGCCGGTCTCGTAGCCGGCCGACTGCAACAGGCGCGGGAAGCTGGCGAGTTCGGCGGGGTACTCGGTGAAGTTATTCGTGACTCCGTGAGCGTGCGCGTACAAGCCGCTGAGAATCGACGCGCGACTCGGTGAGCAAAGCGACGTCGTGCAGAACGTGTTCTTGAAGAAGACACCCTCGCGAGCCAGTCGATCGATATGCGGTGTCCTCAGATGCGGATGACCGGAGGAACTCAAGCAGTCCCAGCGCAAGTCGTCGCAGAGAATGAAGAGGACGTTGGGCCGGGCAACGCTCGGCGAGTCAGCCGCCGACAACTGGTTTGCCGCCATGAGTCCCAACACGATCAACATGGCTCGCGCGCAGGGGGAGTTTCCGCGGGGCATTTGTCATCTCCTGAATTGCGTCTCGGTTCGGAATTCGCCGCGTCAAATCCGTGTTCTCTGTGCCATCCGTGTTTGCTGACGATTTCCAGAATTTGAACACGGATGACACGGAGAGCACGGATGGCACGGCGTCAGAATCACGGGCGGTCGCCGATCCTGCAACCAATCGAGCCTGTGGGTGCAAAACAGCATTTGTCCGGCCCTGCCTGTGAGCGACCGATTCGTCTTCTCGCTGATCCGAGGAACAACTAGAACGCCGCCCCCTTTGAGGAGAATGTTTCGTGGACATGGAAGTCGTGATCTTTGGTGGCGGTGCGGCGGGCCTGTGGTTGCTCGACGAGTTGTCTCGGCGCGGACGACGGGCCGTGTTGTTGGAGGCAAACACGCTCGGAACCGGGCAGACGGTGGCCGCTCAGGGGATCATTCACGGCGGTTTGAAATACACGCTGGGGGGGTTGCTGACGAACTCCGCGACCAGCATTCGCGAGATGCCGGCCATCTGGCGCAAGTGCCTCGACGGGCAACGCGAGCCGAACTTAAGCAACGTGCGGCGTCGTTCCAACGAGTGCTATTTGTGGCGCACCGATTCGCTGTCGTCGCGGCTGGGATTGTTAGGAGCGCAACTCGGATTGCGTGTCGCTCCGCAATCGGTGTCCGCCGACGACCGGCCGGAGATTCTGCAAGGTTGTCCCGGCACGGTGGCTCGGTTGCCGGAGCAAGTCATTTCGACGGTCAGCTTGATCGAAGTCCTGGCCGCTCGAAATCGCGAGCGGTTGCTGAAGGTGGATCCGGCGCGAGTCGCGTTCGAGTACGGTAAGCCCGGTGAGGTCACATCGATCCGGCTCGGCCGAGCGAATGGCGACAACCTCGAACTGCATCCGCGAGTCGTCATCTTCACCGCCGGAGCGGGCAACTCGGCCTTGCGGCGCAGCGTGGGACTGAACGTCGAAGCGATGCAGCGTCGGCCGTTGCACATGGTCCTGCTGCGCGGCCGACTGTTGCCGGCGTTTCAAGGTCACTGCGTCGATGGTGCGAAGACGCGCGTCACGATTACTTCCGATCTCGACTCGGCGGGTCGCACCGTTTGGCAAATCGGAGGGCAGATCGCCGAGGACGGTGTCGCCTGGGAAGCACGCACGCTGTTGGCAAAGGCTCGTGAAGAATTGCAAACCGTCTTGCCAGGCATTGATCTGCCGGCTGTGAAGTGGAGCACCTATCGCGTGGACCGCGCGGAAGGGGTGATGCCTGGCGGCAAGCGGCCGGAGTCGGTGCAGATCCGCGATGACGGCAACTGCCTGACCGCATGGCCGACGAAGTTGGCCCTCGTGCCGCAACTCGTCGCGGAGATGGTCAAAGCCATTTCCAGGCTCGACCGAATCGCCAGTGAGCGGGCGGAATCCGATGGAACCGGGAATCCCTCGTCTGGGTTTCGGGCGAGTCGGTCCTGGGAACGTCTCCCCTCCTCTTGGCCTCGGCCGGAGGTCGCGTTGCCACCGTGGGAGACGGCGGCGCACTGGTTCACCAACGAAGACTTGGACAAGTCCGCTCAACCCGTGTCATTGCCGAAGGCGGCTTGAGTTGGGAGACCAAGTCATGCAACTGCGACCGCTCGGATCGACCGGATTGCTCGTCACCCCGTTGGGCTTCGGAGCATTCAAAATCGGGCGCAATGAAAAGGTCAAATACCCTCAGCCTTACGATCTGCCGGACGACGCGACGGTCGAGCGACTACTCAACGGAGTGCTCGATGCCGGCATCCATCTGATCGACACCGCTCCGGCGTATGGCATCAGCGAGGAACGGATCGGCAAGTTCCTTTCGTCACGGCGCGGCGAGTTCGTGCTCTCAACAAAAGTCGGCGAGCGATTCGTCAACGGCGAGTCATCGTTCGACTTCACCGGCCCCGGCGTGCGAGCCAGCGTCACCGAAAGTTTGCGGCGATTGCGAACCGAAGTGCTCGACATCGTCTTCGTGCATTCCAACGGCGATGACCTCGCGATTCAGCAGCAGACCGAGGTCGTGCCGACTCTGCAAAAACTGAAACACGCCGGCTACATCCGAGCCATCGGTTTCTCCGGAAAAACGCCAGCCGGTGCGGAGGCTGCGATCGAATGGGCCGACGTCGTGATGGTCGAGTATCACCTGCACGACACGTCGCATGCCGAGGTCATCGCATCGGCCGCGAGTCGTGGAGTTGGCGTGGTCGTGAAGAAGGGGCTGGCCTCCGGACATCTGCCGCCGGCGGATGCGATTCGTTTTGTGCTGTCCAATCCGCATGTCGCCAGTGTGATCGTCGGCGGATTGAGTTTGGAACATTTGCGGATCAACATCGAGACAGTCGCCGAGTGACGGGGTCGGGAGTCTTTTTCAGGCCGCCGTTCACGAACCCCAATTCGACGACTGGCTGGACAGCGGCCTGAAAAAGACTCCCGACCCCTTCGGCTTTCGGCCGTCGGCCTTCTAACATTCCTCCTATGAGCCACAAGACACCCAAAACCATTGATGCCGAGAAGGGCAAGAACGCGATCGTCTGCCGGAATCGCAAGGCATCGCACGAGTATGAAATCCTGCAAGACATCGAATGCGGACTGATGCTGCACGGCAGCGAGGTCAAAAGCATCCGCAATGGCAAGGTCTCGATCGACGAAGCGTTCGCTCGGATTCGCAACGGCGAGCTATGGCTGGTCGGCTGCCACATTGCCGAGTACCCACAAGCCAACGTGCAGAATCACGAGCCGCTACGGACTCGCAAAATGCTGCTCCACAAACGCGAGCTCGCCAAGTTCGCCGAGAAAGCCAGCGAGCGCGGTCACACGTTAATCCCGCTCGACGTGCATTTCACCGAGGGCCGAGTGAAGGTCAAGCTGGCGATCGCACGCGGACGCAAGCTGCACGACAAGCGTGAGAAGTTGAAGACCGACGACGTCAAACGGGAGATCCGGCAGGCGCTGCGACACAAATCGTGAGCCACGGGGTCGGGAGTCTTTTTCTGGCCGCCGCAACTTCACCCGATGACCGGACACGAAAGACCGGCGGCCAGAAAAAGACTCCCGACCCCTTCGCGTCAACCGCGAGCAGTCGCCGCTTCCATAATCCGTTGCTCGGTGAATTCACCACGCCGGAACTCGCCCGTCAGCCGGCCTTCGCACAGCACCAGAATCCGATCGCAGAGCGTGATCAGCTCCGGCAACTCGCTCGACGTGACGATCAGTCCGAGTCCGTCGCGGCAGAGCGAGTCGATCAGCTTGTAAAGCTCGGCCTTCGCACCGACATCGACGCCGCGCGTCGGATCGTCCAGCAACAACACTTTCGGTTGCGTGCGCAGCCAGCGAGCGATGACGCACTTCTGTTGGTTGCCACCGCTGAGGCTCGTGATCGCCGCCTCTCCCCCGGCCGTTTTCACGCCGAGCCGCGCAATGGATTCGTCTGCGGACGCTCGTTCGCGGCGGCCGGAGATGAGGCCCAGCGAACAGGCTTCGTCGAGCGTGCAGACGGTGACGTTGTCTCGCACGGTCAGATGTGAAAACAGACCGAGCCGTTTGCGGTCCTCGGTGACGAGCGCCATGCCAGCCGCGACGGACTCTTCGGGATGCGCGAAGCTCACCGGCTGACCGTCGAGCACGATGCAGCCTCGCGGCGGAATCTCGCTGGCCCCGAACAGACATTCGAGCAACTCGGTGCGGCCAGCTCCCATCAATCCGGCGATGCCGAGCACTTCGCCGCGCCGCAACGCGAACGACACGTCTTTCAATCGCCACGGACGAGCGTGTCCCGGCCACGGCAGCGAAAGGTTCTCGACGCTCAGCACCACGTCTCCCGGCTGACGCGGTTGATTGAACGACGACTCTTCAATCTCGCGGCCGACCAGCAAGTGGGTGACTTCGCGCGGAGTCGCTTCATCGCGCCGCAGCGTGCGGACATGCCGGCCGTCGCGCAGCACGGTGATGCGGTCGGCCAGCCGGAAGATCTCGTCCATCTTGTGCGAGATGTAGAGGATCGTGACGCCATCGGCCCGCAGCCGGCCGATGATCTCGAACAGCCGTTCGGTCTCCGTTTCGGTCAGCGCGCTGGTCGGCTCATCCATGATGAGAATGCCGGCTCGTTTCGACAGAGCCTTCGCAATCTCAACCAACTGCTGATCGCCGACACGCAGTTCGCCGACGCGCTGATCGGGATCGAGCTGACAGCCGAGTTGCCGAAACAACTCTGCCGCCTCTTGCTGCGCGGAAGATTCGTCAATCAGTCCGAATGCACCGCGCCGCTCGCGGCCGAGAAAAATGTTCGCAGCGACGGAAAGCTGTTCGACGAGATTCAGCTCTTGATGAATGATGCTGATGCCCGCCGCCTCGGCATCGCGTGTGCTTGTGAAGCCAACCGGCTCGCCGCGCAGACGCAGTTCGCCGTCGTACTCGGTGATGACGCCGCTGAGGATTTTCATCAGCGTGCTCTTGCCGGCTCCGTTCTCTCCGACGATCGCGTGCAGTTCACCGGCCGCGATCTCCAGCGACACGTCTTGCAACGCGACCGTCCCCGCGAACCGCTTCGTGATTTGCCGGACTTCAATCAATGACATTCGGACGCTCCTTTCGTTCGTCGCCCGGATGCCTACGTCCGGGGTGTCCGGACGTAGGCGTCCGGACTACTCGCCGTCACCCTATCGCAGATGATTCACAGTCGATACTGAACCTCGATCGTCAGGGAGACAGCGAATGGAATGCCTGCCGCCAGTCGTTGGAATGAATGATCGCTTCCACGACATTCCACGACACCGGTGGCTAGCGCCATTCCGCTTAAAGGACAACTCCAACACGATAGGCAATTCATGAAACTCAGCTTTGTTCTCATCGCCTTTTGCTGCCTGACCGCCGCGGTCAGCGCGGCCGATCCGCCGCAGCCGACATCGCGAACCAATCGAGAACTCGAAGGTTGGACGATCCGCGTGGATGACCGTTTGCTCGGCGAAGCGCCTGATTCGGCACTTGGCGCGAAGGCGCTCCGCTTTCTCGAAGCCAAGCTCGTCGAGATCAAAGCGGTCGTCCCCGCCGAACGAGTGAAGGACTTGCAGGAGGTCACGATCGTGCTCGATCTGAACTGCGGCAAGCTGGGAGCGATGCAGTATCACCCCGATGCCGGTTGGCTGAAGGCAAACGGATTTCCGACAGACCTCGCGAAGTGCGTCCATCTGCCGCGCGCCGCCGACGTGCAGACGAAGCGCAACATCAACGAGCAACCGTGGGTGATCCTGCACGAACTGGCTCACGCCTACCACGATCAAAAGCTGAGCTTCGACGAACCGCGCATCAAAGCCGCTCACGAGAAGTTCAAGGAGAGCGGACATGGCGATGCAGCGCTGCTCTACAACGGCAAGCGCGTGAAGCATTATGGCCTGACCAACCAGAAGGAGTTCTTCGCCGAGATGACCGAGTCGTTCTTCGGCGTCAACGACTTCTTCCCGTTCAACCGCGCCGAACTGCAAGAAGCCGAACCCGAACTGTTCCAGCTTCTCACAGAGATTTGGATCACGCCGAAGAAGCCCGCCGAGTGACGACGCGGTTCGCGAAGAGGGCGGCTTCATAGAACCAGCATTCGCAGGGCTTGCTCGATGGCGGCTTCATCGCTGGCGCAGGTGCCGTTCGCGATGAGTGAATTCAACATCGACCGCACGGCGGGGCGGTTCAGAATGGCATACGCCCGCCGTTCCGCCTGTCGCCGTTGCAGGCTTTCCGAGAGTGACTGGACATCGCCCAAGACATCATCGGCCGTGAGCAGTTCCGCATTCGGTTCAGGGACCGTTTTCATGATCTATCTCCCATAGGTTCGTGCGACGGTTTCGATCAATGCGTCGCTGTACCGCGTTCCTTGCCGCTGGCAATTTCCCAATACCTGACGAATCTCTTCAGCGGTCAGCAGGCCATCCTGTCCTGCTCGCCCGACAATTCCGGGAAAGCCTGTGAGCGACAATCCTATCGACTTCGCCACGGACCTGGCGGCTTTCTCGTCGAGCCAGATTTGATCATTCATCAGTTCCGGACGCTGTTGCATCAATACGATTGCCTCCGCTTCCGGAACATGGTGCCGCCATTCCGGATCGTGAGATGTCGGATCGACCGCGATCTGGCGAGCAATGGCGGCAGCCTGCAGCGTCTCGCTCTCGGAGAGTTCGCCCAAGACCTCGATGAATCCGTTCGAGATCTCGATCTGCAATTCGCTCGCCCAGCCGTGGTTCTCGATTTCCATTCGCTCTGTCGCCGCGATGTAGACCACGGAGAAATATCGACGGAGCAAGTCGCAACGTCCGCATTGGAAGGCGGGCACGAGCGGCCCCGTGTTCGAGATTGCGACCAAGGGCATGATTTGCTCAGTCCAGTCTTGGGGCAGCTTATCCCGGACGGCAGCGACCAAGTTTGGGCTGACAAGCGCGTCATTCTGAAATTCGGAATTGGCGGAGTAAAGCGTCCTATTTCATCACAGTCCTGATCCGCCAATTCTGAATTCTGCGGTGCCTGACCCCTCGTTTCTCAACAGCGCGGCTTCAATCGTCAGTCCCGGCCCGAAGGCCAGAGCCACACATGGACCAGCGACAGCCTCCGCGCGCAGTCGATCGAGAATAAACAGGATCGTCGGCGAAGACATGTTACCGAAGTCCGCAAGGATCGATTCGCTGACAGCCCATTGTTCACGCTGCAAGCCGAGTGCTTCGCCCGCTGCCGACAAGATGCGCGGCCCGCCCGGATGAAACGCCCACGAGCGAATGTCGTCCAGCGCGAGATTGCGCGAACCCAACCAGTCACTCAGCCACGGACGTAGATGTTGCTTGATGAGTTCTGGCACTCGCGCCGACAGCGTCATCTCAAACCCGTGATCGCGAATCCGCCAGCCCATGTCGCCGAGTGTCTCCGGCAACACGACCGAACCGGACGCCAGCAATTGCCAGGACACTCGGCCGGACTCTTCGTAGCCAAGCTCGCCAGAGCTTGGGAGACCGCCAGAAATCTCACCCAATCTCTGGCGAGATTGGCTACCTCCGGCGTTGTCGTTCGTCAGCACGACGGCCGCCGCGCCGTCGGCGAAGAGCGCGTTGGACACGATGCGATCGGGAGACCAGCCGTATTGATGATGCAGGCTGCACAGCTCGACGCAGCACAGCAACACGCAGGCGTTCGGATCGGCTTTCAGAAACGCATCGGCGACTCGCAGACCGTTGAGTGCTCCGTGGCAGCCCATGAAGCCGACGTGTGTCCGCGCAACGCTCGGCGACAGCCCCGCCGTTTGCAGCAACTCGATATCGAAACCGGGCGCGTGAAAGCCGCTGCAACTGACCGTTACCAGATGCGTGATGTCGGCCGCCTCAATGTGTGAGTCGGACAACGCCCGCTGAGTGGCCGTCGTGGCGAGCACGCTTGCGTGCTGTTCGTAGGCCCGCATTCGCTCGGAAGTCGTCGGGCCGAGCGGACTCTCTTCGCTGCGTGGTGTGTACGTGGATTGTTGAACGACTCCCGCATCGCCATTCGATTCCAGCACGACGCTGTGCCGACGCCGCACTCCCGCGCGGCGATACAGGCCGCGCAACACGCGTGCTTGTTCCTCGGTGTCGGCATTGAACGGAAGCACGAAATCCGCGGCGTCGGCCTGAGCGATCGAGTGCTCCGGCAAGGCCAGGCCGAATCCGCGAAGCCAGCTCGGCATGATGGAATCCTTGTAGCAACACGCCGCTCGCGTGATTGCCTGGGCGGCGTTGTTTCTTCAATGTGTTTGATCAGAAAACGGTATCACGGCCATCGGCGAACGGCTGACGGCAATCGGCCGGGCAGCCTCTGGGCCGTTGCATGCGAGCGGCATACACAACGGAAGACTGACGCCGCGAACAAGGGGCTGCAAGAGCCTCGGGATCTTCGGTAAGAGGCGCATCGCCCAGCGAACACACGTCGGAGATTTGAGAAACGCGGCAAGCATCCGACAGGTGCGCTGTCGCCGCCGCACGAGCCGCGCGTGCTCGCGAGACCATGCCGCAACGAGTGCTGGCTGCCAATCGTCGCATGCCGCGCTGGCCAACGGTGCGAGTGCGACGGCCGAAGCCAAAGCCCAACCCATCCCTTCGCCCGTGAATGGCTCGACGTATCCCGACGCATCGCCGAGCACGAACAATCGCTCGACCGCAACCGGTGTTGTCGAGCGTGTCAGCGCCGGTGTGCCGAGCCAATCCGCCTCGGCCATTGCGGCAATCGCGGGGAAGCCTGCTTGAGACAGCACGTTGGCTGCCGCGCCGGCCGGCCCGCCAGAGTCGCGAATCAGACGCGCATCGAACGCGGCGGCGATGTTCAACGCGCCGCTTTCGACACACACCAAGCCGACGTATCCGCCACGACCGACACCCATGTGAATCACACCGGGTGTGTACTCGGCCGGGAACTCCGTGACTTCGCAGCCGGCCCCAATGCGCGACGACCGCGCCGAGTGGTCGCGAATCGCGCTGAGGCTACACAAGCTCGGATGCCCCAAGCCGTCGGCCGCGAGGACGACCTTCGCGAAAATTCTTGGCGAGCGGGGCACGAACGGTGTCTGTCGCGTGTTTCAATTCGACGATTCGGCCATCGTCGCTGACATCGCCGACCGTCGCACTGACACCGTCGTGAAACGTGACGCCCGCACGGATCGCAGCCTCGACGAGCTGTTGATCGAGCACCGATCGTGAGACCGCGCGACCACTTGGCAGGGGAAGACTCAAACGTCGCGAGCCCGATCGCAGATCGAAACCGCTCAACTCAACCGCGCCGCTGTCGTGCAAAATGTTGCCGAGGCCGATCTCTTCCAGCAGCGTCACCGCTCCATGATTCAAGCAAGCTCCACAAACCTTGCGGCGCGGAAAGCGTTTCTTGTCGAGCAACAATACACGCCGTCCACCCAGCGCAAGCTGCCGAGCCACGACTGATCCGGCAGGGCCGGCTCCGATGACGATCGCATCCCAGTCGGTCGTCATGATCGTCTCCAAGTGAGCAAGAAGCGTTGCGGCCAGTGTCGCGAGATCGTCGCTCCCGACAAGCCGGCTTGCTCGGAAAGATGCAACGCTTCGTGCGGAGTAAAGGCTCCTGCGACCGACAGCGGTCCGTCCACATGCACGATTCGCGACCGCGACAGCAATCGAGTTCCCAACATCGCCAGCAGATAGCCGCTGCGGCTGCGAACCAAATCGTTGATCAAGACGGCATGGCTTGTTGCCTCCGCCATCGAACACAGCACACGCACTGCGTCCGCCTCGTTCAGATGATGCAGAAACAGCGAGCACATGACGACGTCGAACTCCGCCGGCAACGGTTGATTCAAGACATCGTGTTGAAAGAATTCGATCGACTCACCAAACGAGTCGGCTCGGCGACGCGCGATCTCCAGCGCGGTGAGGCTGATGTCGCAGCCGGAGACTCGCACCGGCAAACCAGCGAGTCTCGACCACCGAGCGATCGCAGTGGTCACATCACCGCCACCGCAAGCCACGTCGAGCAATCGCAACGGCCGCTCCGTCGAACACTTCGCTGCGAGTGGTCGCAGTGCAGGACACACGATCGCCGCGCTGCGGCTCCACCAATTCACGCGACGCAATCCCGCCAACGCGCGTGCGTGTTCCGAGACGTCGAGCGACGGCTCGTCCATCAACTCATCTTCACGATGCCGCTCGGTCAGTCGAGACATCGCGTGCAGTTGATTCAGCCATAGCATCAGGCGGTCTCGCACGGCTACCCCTGAGACTTTCAGGGGAGCGGGGCGGCATCAACCCCCCCCCTGTGGTCCCGATGACCAACGGACCGGGGGGCTGACGCCGCCCCGCTCGCCAAATCATTCGCGCCCCACGGCTCAGCGTTGGTAAATCGGCAGATAACCGTTGTCGATCTGCAAGATCGTGGCGTTCATCGCCGTGTTGTAGACCTCGCCGACGTGGCCGTCTTTCCAAGCTCCGTTGGCCGACTGCTTGCTGAGGATCTCTTTGCTGGTCTCGGCGAAGTACTTGTTCCACTCTTCGTCACCCAGCCGGTACACGACTTGTGAGTAGTAGTAGTGCGAGTAGTGCCAATGTCCGAAGAGCTGATTGCTGCCAGCCTTACCCGGCCAGACGTTTTGGCGGCAGTACTCCAGCATCTTTTTGACGTGCTCCGACTCGCCGTACTCGCCGGCATTGAACATGGCGGCGCAAGCGGCGGCGGTGATCGGCGGGCGAGCCCCTCCTCCACGAATGCTGTATTGCACGCCCCCTTCGGGAGTCGTGCAGTCTTGGATGTACTTCTTGGCTTTCTCGATGACTTCCTTCGGCACGGGGATGCCGGCGTTGCGACAGGCTCGAAGACCTTGCACCTGCGTGATGCAGGTCGAGCCTTCATCGAAGTTCGGCTGATCCTTGGCCGAGACGTAGCCCCAGCCACCGCGATCGGTCTGGGCCTGCGCCGAAAACTCGACCGCCTTGATGAGCACACGCTTCAAGTCCGCGCGGCGTTCGGAGTCTTCTTCCTCGCCGTAGACTTGCGAGAGGTACAGCATCGAGAAGCCGTGCCCGTAGGTGTAGTGATAGTCGTCTTTGAATCCGATCAGCCCGGACGGCTGAGCCATGTCGAGCAGGTAATCGACCGACAACCGGATGTTCTTGGAGTACTTGCCGCGCGTGGTGGTCGAGCCTTCGGCCAGCATCGCGTTGCCGGCCAGTGCGGTCATCGCGACGCGGTACTGACCTTGATTCGCTTCCCAATATCCTTGCCGCCGCTGTTCTCGCGCGAGGTAATCCAACGCTCGCGAGACCGCCTGCACGATCTTGGGATCCTTCTTCTTCTTGACCGCCCACGCCGAACCGGGAAGCAGAAGCAAAGCCATCGTTGCCAAGATCACTACTCTTCGAAGCATGATGCTGTTCCTCGAATCAGACAGGCGAGCGGGGCGGCGTCAGCCCCCCGGTCATGCGGCGAATTCACCGGGGGGCTGACGCCGCCCCGCTCGC
>CAMDPX010000169.1 GCA_945905295.1 Planctomyces sp. SH-PL62
TCGACGCCGTTCCCCTTCGACTTCGACATCGTCTGCCCAAACCCGTCGAGAATCTTCGGGTGAATGCAGACATGCCGGAACGGCACCTCCCCCATGTTGTACAACCCCGTCAGCACCATCCGAGCCACCCACAGCGTGATGATGTCCCGTGACGTCACCAGCACGTTGCCGGGGTAGAAGTACGAGAGGACTTCGTTCCGTAGGTCAGCCTTTCCAGGCTGACTCGTCGCGCGATCGACGTTGGGTGGAGCGTTCTGGTCAGGCTGGAAAGCCTGACCTACGATTGGCGGATTGTGCTCCGTGTCCGGCCAGCCGAGTGTCGCATGAGGCCAGAGCGCCGAGCTGAACCATGTGTCGAGGACGTCGGCATCCTGATGAAGTTCAAAAAATGCGTGCGCTGCGAACGCGGCTTGAGTCGCAGCCTCGAAACCAGGGACTTCCTTCATCGCCATCTCGCTTGGAATCCCGGGTTGCTTCAGCTTGAGCTTGAAACTGTTCTTGAACTCTTCGAACGCGTGCAATGCTGCGTCCGCACGCTCGCTCCCTGCACAGCATCGAATCGAACTATCGTCTAGTTCGATCGCGTATTCCGTCGCTGGAATCGCCGCCGCTGTCATGTACTCGGAAAGCTGGCGTGGCGCATCTTGCCGTACTTGCTGAACCTTCTCCTCATACGCAGCCGCCTCCTCCGGTGTGCTAATCGATCCGCCGACGTTCAGCATTCCGGTCCACACCGGAATTCGATGTCCCCACCAGAGCTGGCGGCTGATGCACCAGTCCCGTTTCTCGCCGAGCCAGTCCATGTAGCTGGTCGTGTAGCGCGACGGGAAGAATTTCACTTTGCCGTCGCGGACGGCTTGCATGGCGGCCTCGGCGAGCGTGTCCATCTTCACGAACCATTGGTCGCTCAAGAACGGCTCGATGGGGGTCTTCGAGCGGTCGCTGTGCATCAGCGGGATCGTGCGGTCCTCGACCTTCTCGAAGTGGCCCAGCGACTGCATGTCCGCGACGACCCGCTCGCGAGCCGCCGGCATTGTCAGCCCGGCGTACGGCCCGCCGTGCTCATTCAGCGTGCCGTCCGGGTTCAAGATGTTGATGACGCCGATCTGCTTGTTGCGCTGATAACACGCATAGTCGTTCGGATCATGAGCCGGCGTGACCTTCACGCAACCGGTCCCCAACGTTTTGTCCGCCAGCAGAGCATCCGCAATGATCGGGATGACTCGCCCGGTCAGCGGAATGCGCACGTGCTTGCCGACGAGGTGCGTGTAACGCTCGTCGGTTGGATGCACGCAGACGGCGGTGTCGCCGAGCATGGTTTCGGGGCGGGTCGTTGAGAACGAGATGCGCTCGCCGGTTTCGCGGAAGGGACTTAAAGGACTCAAGGGACTTAAAGGATCTTCAGCGGAGGACTCTTCTTTTGGTCCTTTTTGTCCTTTCAGTCCCTTCTCATCAACATCCACCACCGGATAGTTAAACGTCCAAAAGTGCCCCGCGACGTCTTCATGCGTCACTTCATCATCGGCGACAGCCGTTTGCAGATACGTGTCCCAGTTGACCAGCCGCTTGCCGCGGTAGATCAGGCCGTCGCTGAAGAACTTGAAGAACGTGCGGCGAACGGCTCGCGAGCAAACGTCGTCCAGCGTGAACCGCACGCGCCGCCAATCGCAGCTGGCTCCGAGCATTTTCTGTTGGCCGATGATCCGCTCTTCAAACTTGTCCTTCCATTTCCAGATTCGTTCGACGAGCGCCTCGCGGCCGACGTCGTGCCGTGTCAGCTTCTCTTCTTCGAGCATCCGCCGCTCGACCACCGCTTGAGTCGCGATGCCGGCGTGATCGGTGCCGGGCATCCAGAGCGCCTCGTACCCCTGCATCCGCCGCCAGCGAGTCAGCAAGTCCTGCAACGTGCCGTTGAGCGCATGCCCCATGTGCAGCGCTCCGGTCACGTTCGGCAGCGGAATCATGATCGTGTGCGGCGGCCGAGGTAGGTCAGCCTTTCCAGGCTGACCGAATAGTCGAGCGGCAGTCGCTTGCGCATTCGACGTCGAGGGAGCGTTCGGGTCAGGCTGGAAAGCCTGACCTACTTCGCGAGGCACCTGCTGGCTCGGCGGATTCGCGTCGAAATATCCGTGCTCCTCCCAAAACGAAAACCATTTGGCTTGAGCTTCCTTCGGTTCATACTGCTTGGCGAGTTCGGTCATGGATTCACTTTTCATTGCGACAGGTAGTGAAGAGAAAACAGGCGGTTGTGCCGACGGGCGACTTGGCTATTCGACCGGCAGCGGGCTGACGGTGACATCACCGTTCGGCACGACTCGCAAATGCACGTCGTGGCCTTTGAGCATTCTCATGCCGACCAGTGGCTCGACATCGGCGGCATCGACTTCAATCTTTCGAGGCTGGCCATCCCAAATGACGGTAATGGCAAACACATGGCTCAGGATTTCGCTGCCGTCGGCGAGACTCACGAGAACCTCTCCGAGT
Organism: Planctomyces sp. SH-PL62; assembly: GCA_945905295.1. Lineage (GTDB taxonomy): Bacteria > Planctomycetota > Planctomycetia > Planctomycetales > Planctomycetaceae > SXKJ01. The sequence continues at coordinate 2,485 of CAMDPX010000169.1, forward strand.
CTTCTGCCACCGAGTTTGGTCACGACAGACTGCGGCAGAGTCAGGTGGCCGTTGAAGCCGGTATCAATGACTGCGGAAAGACCAATGTGCGACCCGTCAGCGCCCACGACGATCAAATCAATCCAAGCTTCCAGTTGAGCCGTCACAACTCCACAAATCATTGCGGCTTCCTCGGTCCGCGTCCGATGCGGTGATAGTGTCGGCTACCCACTCGCACTAGCCAAACTTCCGCATGGGGATGTCGTGTTTGCAAATCATCGACGGCGACGATGGCATCTTCTCCCAGGCTGAAGTCCCCAGAATGCACGTCAATGGCCACGACTTGCCCCTCGGCCGATTCGACTTGTTGTCGAATGTGGCTCGTATAAAGACGGTCGCCTCGTTCGGCGATTTCTTCCGGCGATAAGGGAGATGCCGTCTCGGACATGAGTTTGGTTCCTGGTCAATCAGATCTTGCGAGCAGAGTGTAATCGGAGAGCACGTTCGGCTTGAAGACCCACTCGACACTTCAACGTCCCAGTCCAGCGGGCAGTTTCTTCACGCGTTCGAGTTCCAGCATCGCGGCGCAATACCAGCGTTTGCTGGTCGCCAGCTTGTCGCTGACGCATTTCGAGGTGTACGACGTGCCGTCGGTTTCTTTCAAAGGCCAGCTTATCGACGAGAGTGACAACGGGACTTTTCCTCATTCCCGGATTCTGCTGCAATGGCGTCAGCAGAATTGTGCAGCAACAAAATCGCGAAGGAAATCTGATGCGGCTGGCCCTGATGCTGATGGGATTGCTGACGCTGATCGGCTGCGGCGGAAAGGCGGAGCCTCGTCGAGTTGCCGTGCGCGGGTCGGTGATCGTGGGCGACAAGCTGGTGCCCGACGCGACCGTTCGATTTCTGCCGGGACCAGGAAATCCGGGACCAGTCGCTTGGACTTCGGTTTCCGGCGGGCTCTACAACTTCACGAAGTTGGATGGACCGTTTCCCGGCAAGTACAAGGTGAGTGTGAATCTGGAACTCAGCAGCGTGGCGAAAATCGCCAGCGACGACCCGAATGCCCCGCCCCCGCCGACACAGTGGGAGCAAGAGGTCAATGTTCCTGACCAAGAATCTGCGACTCAGCACTTTCTTTGGAAAAGTGCCGATGAACTGAAAGCGGAATCGAAACCGTAGCCGCGTTCGCCAGAACGCGGGTTGATCTCTCGAAGACCCGCGTTCTGGCGAAACGCGGCTACGTCACATACTCACTCAAACCATGCCGCTGTCTTCTCAACGCTCTGCAACTGCTCGGCCGACCGGCTTCACGCTGATCGAGTTGCTCGTCGTGATCGCGATCATTGGGATGCTCGTCGCGATCCTGTTGCCGGCGGTGCAGAACGCTCGCGAGTCGGCGCGGCGGTCGCAGTGTCAGAACAATCTCAAGCAGATTGGGATCGGTCTGCACAACTATCACGACACCAACAAATGCTTTCCGATGGGGAGCCATGTGCGACCTGGCCCCACGTTTTCATTGGGCAGCCTGTTGGCGTTGCTGCCGTATGTCGAACAGCGTGCGGCCTATGCCACGGTGGATTTCAACGCGCCGGATTGCTGCATTTCGACCAAAGCGATTCAAGCTGCCGGCAAACCCAACGCGCCCATGACGCGAATTCTCACCTATACCTGTCCGAGCGATCCGAACTCCGGCAAGACGCTGCTCTCTGGCCCGACGGGACCGCTGCCCCCATCCGTCGATTGCGGAGTGCTGTATCCCGGCAATTATCTCGGAGTGTCGGGCGACACCGGCATCGGGTATCCAGCCTGCTTCTTCAGTATCACCGCGACGACGAATGGCAACGGCATGATGTTCACGCGCAGCTCAACCCGCTTCGACCATGTGAAGGACGGCACCTCGCAGACGCTGTTCTACGGCGAGCGTGGGTTGCCCAACGATCTGGGCTGGGGCTGGGTGCTGTGCGGCGGTTCGGAATGTGAGCAGTATCTCAGTCTGCAAAACGGTTTGGTTCCGCCGCACAACCTGCCGACCACGAGCATCACGGTCAGCCAGTTTTGGAGCTGGCATCCCGGCGGAGCTCATTTTTTGCTGGTCGATGGGCATGTCCGTTTCTTGAATCTCAGCACGTCCTACAATGTTCTGAAGGCGCTCTCGACCAAATCGGCGAAGGATTTGGTCGGAGAGTTTTAGTCCCCATCGAAAATCCTCACGGAGCTTTGCTCAGTGAGTCGCGGGAGAATTCCTCATGATCAGCGATCGTATTGGCTTGATGGCAACTGGGCTCGTGATGGCGGCCCTGAGCGGATTGCTCGTGGCACAAGAACCTTCCGGAGCGAAAGAGAAGGCCACGGAGAAGAAGGTGGAATCGAAGTCCTCAGACGATCCCGTTCCGCCACCTCCGCCACCACCAAGTGCCAGCAAGAAGCCGACCACGACCAAGGTTGCGCCGTCGAAGTCTCAGCCGGCAGCGGTCGCGTTGCCAAACGCTGCGTCGGCTCAGGCGGCGTTGGTCACGATTCAAACGGCGCTTGGCCAGAACTCGGAATGGGATGGCATCCAAATTACGAGCGTGCGGTACGAGAATGATCAGGACCAATTACTCTTGGTTGCCGAAGGCCGATTGTCGGAAGGACGACTCCGCTCGAAAGCCGGGAAGGTGTGCGAGTCGGCGATGCAAGAATTGTTCGCATCCGCAAACGGAGTCATTCCGGTGCCGAAGCTCGACCAGTTGAAGGTGATCAGGCCCGCTCCGCGCGAGGCCGCGACGATCTTCGACGAAGGACTGACACATTACCGCAAAGGCAACTACGAAGCCGCCAGCCGAGAGATCACGCGGGCGATCGTCGAGAACCCCTTCAATCTGGGCTACAAGTATTGGCTGGTCGTCGTGGAAGTCGCGGCCGGCCATGACGACCAAGCTCGCCGGCTGCTGCGGCCGTTGATCCTGCGACGCACGCAAGCGAAGTCCGCCAAGCAAACCGACGAATACACCGAGGTGCAGCGTCGGCTGGAATCGGTGCAGGGCGCGATCCGGCAAAAAATGAATCGCCTCGAAGAAGAACTGCTCCGCGAATCGGTCGCAAAGTAGTTGTCCAAATTCCACGATTCGTAAGTCTGGCCTGTGATGTCACTCAAGGCATCGCGGGCCATTTTTGTTTCAGACGTAGGTCAGCCTTTCCAGGCTGACTCGATCAACGATCGACGCGATTTTGCCAATCCGGGTCAGGCTGGAAAGCCTGACCTACTGGCGTCGCTTAACAGCCCACAACATGCACCGTATCCTGACCGCGAGTTTTCGTCCTGGTTTCGGTGGGGGATGCGGAAATGTTTCGGCAGCGAGTTTGGATGGCTCTGTTGGTTCTGGCGGTCTGTGTGCTGACGCCGTCGGCCACGCGGCGAGCGGCGGCGGAAGATACCGAGGCCGGCACACGGCAGTTCGCGGTCGCTGTCGGATTTCAGAATCAAAAGCTCTACGAGTTGGCGATCGACGAGTGGGCCACGTTCATCAAAAAGTTTCCGAAGGACTCGCGGCTCGATAAGGCCCAGCACTATCTCGGCACCTGTCACTTGCAGGCGAAGCAATACCCGGCCGCCATCGCCGCCTTCGAGACCGTGAGCAAGCAGTTTCCGAAATTTGAGCTGCTCGATCAGACGCTGCAAAACCTGGGGACCGCTTGGTACAGCCAGGCTCAGCAGACCAAGAAGGCGGACGACTACGACAAAGCGGAGAAAGCCTTCAGCAAACTGCTGGAGCAATTCCCGAAGAGTCCGCTGGCCGCACGCGCGTTGTTCTATCGCGGCGAGAGCCTGTACCAGCAAAACAAGTGGGACGACGCGGTCAAGAATTACGCGACTCTGATCCGCACCTATCCGCAGGATGATTTCGTGGCGGATGCCTCCTATGCGCTCGGTGTCACTCAGGAAGCGCTGAAGCAAACCGATGAGGCTCAAGCGACATTCGCGCAGTTCCAAACCAAGTTCCCTAAGCATGCGCTGGCCACGGAAGTCCGCATGCGACAGGCCGAGTTGCTCTTCGCCAAAGCGGACTATGGAGCGGCACAAAGCCTGTTCGCCCAGGTCGGCGCGGTCAAAGAGTTTTCGCTGGCCGATACGGCGCTGCTGAGGCAGGCGCGGTGCTTGTATGAACTCGGCAAGCACGAAGAGGCGGGCAAGGTCTATTGGGATGTGCCGCGTCTGTACCCGGAAACGAAGCACTACGACACCGCCGTGCTGGCGGGCGCGAAGTGTTACTTCTTGATCGGCAAGTACGCGGCCGCTCGCAACGGTTTGGAGATCGTTGCGAAGCGCGACGCCCCGGAAGCGGTTGAGGCCAAGCAGTGGATCGCGCGGGCTTACCTCAAAGAAAAGAACCCAACGAAAGCGTTGGAGGTGCTCGACGCTGCGATCAAAGAGAACTCGGACAGCACGACGATGCCGCAACTGGTGCTGGCACGGATCGACGCCTTGTACGAGATCCCCAATCGCCGCGGTGAAACGGTGCCGCTGTATGCCGACTTCGCTCAGAAGAATCCCAAGCACGAGTTGGCTGCGCAGGCGCAATACATGGCCGCGCTCACGGCGCTGGATGCCGACAATCACGCGGCGGCGAAGGCTCACAGCGCGACGTTTCTCACGCAGTTCCCGAACGACAAGCTGGTCCCCGACGTGTTGTTCATCGCCGCCGAGTCGCGGCTGTTGTTGAAGGAGTACTCGGACGCCGACCAGCAGTATCGCGCGTTTCTGGACAAGGCACCGACTCACGCGAACGCGGCCCAAGCGCGAGTCCGACGCGGCCTCGCATTGCACTTGGCCGGTAAGTACGCGGAGGCCATCACCGCCTTGGAAGCGGCGAACAAGGAACTCAAAGACCCAGCGTTGCAGAGCGAAGCGCAAGCCTTGATCGGCCGGACCTGGGCCGCTCAGCAACAGTTCGCGAAGGCGGCCCTCGCGTTTGAAAGTTCCCTGAAGACCAAGCCCGATCGCGAGCAAACCGATGAGACATTGCTGGCTCTGGCCGATGCCTACCGCAAGCTGGATCGGCAGTCCGATGCGTCGGCGAATCTGCAACAACTCGTGAAGCAATTCCCGAAGAGTACCCGCATTGAAGAGGCGACGTTCCGCATGGGTGAGGCGGCGTATGCTCAGAACGCCTTCGATCAGGCGTTCGTGCATTACACCGATCTGATTGGCAAATGGCCGGAGGGCACCTTCGCGCCGCATGCTCAATACGGCTTGGGTTGGACGCACTTCAAACGTGGCGATTTTCAAAAGGCGGCGGACGCGATGACGACGCTCGCCAGCAAGTACGCGAAGTCGGAGGTTGCCCCGAAAGGGCTGTATGTTCGCGCGATGGCTCGCTTTCAGCTCGGCGAGTTTTCGACATCCGCCGATGACGCGACCGCGTTCTTGAAGAGCAAGCCGCCGAAGGGGGACATGCTCGATGCTCAGTACTTGCTCGGCCTGGCGCTCGCGGGACAACAGAAGTTCGACGAGGCCGCGAAAACTTACTCCGCCATCTTGAGCACCGATCGCCAATACGCCGGCGCAGACAAAGTGGCCTATGAGCTTGGCTTCGCTTATGTGGAACTCGGTCGCCGGCCGGAAGCGGTCGCGGCGTTTCGTCGCCTGGCCACCGACTATCCCAACAGCCCGTTGGCCGCTGAGAGTCTCTTTCGAGTGGGCGAGTCCTTCTACGACGCGGGTGAGTTCGCCGATGCCACCAAGGCGTATGCCGAGGCTCAGCAAAAAGCCGGCAAAGGGGAATTGGGCGAGAAGGCGGTCCACAAGCTTGGCTGGGGCTATCTGAAATCGGACAAGCTGAAAGAAGCCACGGAGACGTTTGCCACTCAATTGAAGACGTATCCGACCGGCCCACTCGCCGGCGACGCGGGTTTCTTGTTGGGCGAGTGTCAGTACAAACAGAAGGACTGGAAAGGGGCACTCGACCGCTACTCGCAAGTCATCGCCGCCAAGAACCCGGCGTATCACGCACTCGCGCTGTATCGCTCCGGTGAATGCGCCTCGGCGCTCGAGCAATGGGATGCGAGCCTCAAGTTTCATCAACAGACGCTCGACCAGTTCCCGGATTTTGAGCTGCGTCCGGAAGCACGCTACGGCGTCGGTTGGGCGTTGCAGCAGCAAGAGAAGCTCGACGACGCGATCAAGCAGTACGAAACAGTCACCGAGGAAACCGAGACCGAGACCGCGGCCAAAGCGCGGTTCATGATCGGTGAATGCTACTTCGCCAAGAAGGACCACAAAACCGCCTCGAAACATTTCCTCAAAGCGGCTTTCGCTTACGGCCACAAAGAATGGTCTGCGATGTCGTTCTTCGAGGCGGCTCGCTGCTTCGAGGTGCTCAAGGACATCCCGCAAGCAAAAAGTTCCTACCAACAGTTGCTCGAGAAATACCCCGAACACCCGAAAGCCGCCGCCGCCAAGAAACGACTTGCGGAATTGGGGGCGTCGTGAGCGTGGGGTCGGGTGTTCGATTTTTCGGAATTGGCCGACGAGACGCTGTGAATGTGGAAACGATTTGCTCGGCCAATTCCGAAAAATCGAACACCCGACCCCTGAGTCATCAAAGGTGGAGCTATGAAAACCCTGGACCTTACCCATGAACGATTGACCGTCGATGACCTCTTGAAAATGGCGAGAGGCGAGTCGCTGAGAATCGTGGCCGGCGACGGAGTTGCATTTGTGCTCGAAGAAGCCGACGACTTCGACAAAGAAGTGGAATTGCTCGGCAAGAGCGAGAAGTTTCAGCAATTCTTAAACGACCGTGCCAAGGAACCGGGGGTCATGTCACTGGATGACTACCGCCGGTCATTGAATTGAGTCACGAATCACTGGCGATTGAGAGTTCGTTCATGCGCGTTTCATACTTCAAGCCGCAGACCTCGCTGCGATGGTCACGGTTTGCAATCGTTCTGCTGGGGCTGAGCCTGGCGGCGGTGCCGCTCTGGAGCCGCGCTCAAGAGGCGACCGAGCAAGCTCAACCTGCCGAGCCAGCCGTTGCCGAACCGGTCGCCGCGCCGCAACCAGCCGCAGATTCGGCCAAGGGAGCGGGCAAGCCGCCGGTGCAGCCCAGCATCTGGGATCTGACGGTGCAGGGCGGCATCTTCATGATTCCGTTGTTTATTTGTTCGATCATCGTGTTGGCCTACGCGATTGAACGGCACTTTGGACTGCGCGGTAAAAAGATTCTGCCGCCGAAGCTGCTGATCGCCATCCAGCAGTTGAATTCCGAAGACAACGGCATCGATCCGAAACAGGCCTATCAAGTCTGTCAGCAGTATCCGTCGCCGTTGGCCAATGTCATCCGTGCGGCGATCTTGAAGATCGGCCGACCACATTCCGAGTTAGAGCAGGCCGTTCAAGACGCCGTCGGCCGCGAGGCGGACGAGATGTCGGACAATCTCCGGCCGATCAACGTGTCGGTCAGTGTCGCTCCATTGATCGGGCTGTTGGGGACGGTGCAGGGCATGATCCTGGCCTTCATGGTCACGAGCAGCACGACCGCCACGGGCACCGCGAAATCTCAAGAGTTGGCTCAGGGCATTTACACCGCGCTGGTCACGACATTCGGGGGCTTGGTCATCGCGATCCCGGCCGTGTTGATCGCCAGTTGGTTGGAGAGCCGCATCGATCGTTTGCTGCGCGACATGGAAGATGTCTTTCTGGAAATCCTGCCGCAGTTCGAACGGTTCGAGGGCAAGCTGCGCATCCGCCGCACGGCCGATGGTGAGGGAGTCCTGGTGAAAGGAACAACTGCTAAACCGGCAACGGCTCCGACAAAGCCCGTGACCGCCAGCAAGCCGCCCGTCGATGTTGAGTCTCCAGCGCCGAAGGGCAAAGGACTCTGGGGGGTAATGGGGGCCAAAGCTGAATCGAGCGGTGAGACCTAAGGATTTGAGATTTGAGATTTGAGATTTGAGATTTGAGATTTTTTAACCATGCGTTTCCAACGAAAAAACAGCGGCGCTAACAAGCGGAACATGGACATGACCCCCATGATCGACTGCGTGTTTCAATTGCTGTTGTTCTTCATGGTCTCCAGCCACTTTGACGATGAGGAGCGGACCAGCAGTGAAGGTGCTCTTGAAGCCAATCTGCCGGAGGCCGCGGCCGCCATGCCGATGGTTATGCGGCCTCGCGAGATGATCATCAACATCAACTTGCGCGGGGAGTTTTACGTCGGCGGCGAAAAACACTCTGAAGCTCAATTGGCTGAGCGGTTGCGGCGGTCGGTGGTCGATAATCCGGGCCAGCAGGCGGTCGTCATTCGCGGCGACGAGCAGGCCGATTGGAAATACATCGCCCGTGTCATGAGCCTGTGTAATCAAGCCAAGATCAGCGACTATCGCGTTGCTGTGGTCCCCGAAGCCGAACGAACTCCAAACGGTCAGCCATGAGAGATCTGCTGCGACTCTCAGAAGAAGAACTGGCGGAACTCTCCGCTCGGCAGACGCTGCGCGTCTGGATCGCGGCGGGCTTGGCAATCGGCAGTGCGGTACTGGCGCTGTTCGGGATGATGGCTCGGTTCTCTCCGGGTGAGGCTCCTCCGCTGCCGGGCATGAATCAGTTCTGGGGGCAGGTCGGCTGGGCGGCGACGCTGGGGCTGTCGATGGTCGTGGCGGCGTGGCTGGTGCGCGGCGTCATCATGCGGCGCTTGCAGTGGGCTGTGGCGATCAGCTTGCTGTTGCACTTGCTGCTGGGAGTGTCGCTGCAAACATTTCGATTCGGAGTTCCGTTGTCGCAAGTGGCGGAGGCGGCGGAGACGAGCGATTCGCGAGAAGAACTCACGTTGCCGAATTACGGCGGCATGGAAGCGCCGAACGCCGAAGCCGCGTGGCAGAAACCGGCTGACTCGAACACCCCGGAAGCGCAGATGGAGTTGGAGCGGCAGAAGTCCGAAATCCAACAACCCAATCAGCCGCAGACGCTGGAAGTCGAACGACAAACCGAAGTCGCCAAGCTCGAAGAAATGAAACGGCAGGAGCAAGCCGCGTTTCAGAAAGAAGCGAAGACCGAACTCGAACGGCAGATGCGTGAGCAACCAGCACCGACGCCACAAGCCGTCGCCGCACCGAAAGTCGAGACGTCGAAAACTTCGCAGCCGGAAATGGACTCCCGCGTCGAGCAGGCCAAGAAGGCCAGCGAGCTGGCGAAGGCCGAACGCGAACAAGCGGAATTGAACTCGACCGACCCGCGCGTCGCCGCCGCTCGGCTGAAGGCCAATCGCGCCGATCCGAAGACGAAGATGACTGAGCAGCAAATCGAGTTCAGCGAGCGACAAGCCAAGGAAGCCCAGGCCGCTGCCGCGACCGCCAATGAATCCGTCGAAGTCGCGACGGCCGAAGCCAAACAGGTCAGTGCTCAAGAACGAGCCGTCGAGGCCGCTCGTCAAACTCAAGTGAACGTGCCCGCTTCTCAACGACCGACGAGCAATGTTCCGTCGTCATCGAATTCGCCGAATGTCACCAGCGCGCGAACCGAGCGTGCGGCCAACTCAGGCAATTCAGGAGACGCAACTCCGACCAGCGGCGGAGCGGCACAACTCGCACGCAGCAACAATGGACCACCCGGCGGAGCGGCGAATGCAACGGCTCAATCGGTCAACGTGGCAGCAGCCGGTGGTGCGAGTGCGCCGAAAGTTTCGGAATCGTCCGGCGCGAGCGCGGCGACACGCGGTGCGGCGGCAACCGTGCCGCTCGGCAATGCGGGAGCCGGCACCGGAGCGGCGCTGAGTACTCCGCAATCGGGGACTCCGTCGCGCGGCAGCACGGGGAATCTCGCTCGACAATCGACAGGCACGGGGCAACCACAACTCGGACAAGCTGAAGCTTCAAAAGTTGGAACCGGCGGGACAGGTCGCCAAGCCAATGCCGTCGGCACGCAGGCCGGTGATGTAAATGTCGCGAGCGCGGCGGGAAGTTCCACCGCGAAGTCCGGAGTGCTCGGCAGCGGCCCGGCGAATACTTCCGTCGGGCGACAAGCGACCGGAGTTCCCGCGCGAACGTCGAACGGAACATCGGACTCATCCGGTCCAGCGACGACCGCATCGACAACCAGCGGACCGACGGCCGTGCGATCCTCCACCGGCAGCGGCCTTGCGGCAAAGTCCTCCGAGCCTTCCGCGCAGCTCGATGCCAACGCCGGCTTCGCGAAGGGGAGCAGCACCGGCTTGTCGACATCGCGTGCGGCCGCCGCTCCGGTGACATCCAGCGCGAGCGCTGCCGAACAAAGCGGCACGCTCGTCTTTTCAGGACCGCAGTCGCAACCGTCCGCCGGTGGCAAACTGGCAGGACCACAATCGACCGCTTCAGTCCCGCGTCGCTCGGCCGGGCTGCCCGGCAGCAGTGGACCGGGAACAACCTCCGCGCCGACCGGATCGAATTCTGCGCAGCCGACTCGTATCGCCAGTGGCTCTGCTCGGCCCGGTGTTGGTGGCGGAGGTCCGAAGCTCGCGACAGAAGCGCAGGTCGCGGGCCTCATCAAACGCGCGGCTCCGGGCATTGGTGCTTCACCCGAAGCGAAGATCGCGGCGGGCTTCTCGATGCGCAAAACCGAATCGCGCCGCGAAGCGATCAAGTCGCTGGGCGGTTCTGAAGAATCGGAGCAAGCCGTCGAACGCGGACTGCGGTGGTTGGCGAAGCATCAAGCTCCCGACGGACATTGGGGGATTCACGAACTGCATTGCCAAGACCATCAATGCACGGGACACGGCAGCTTCCAATCGAATACCGCCGCCACGGGTTTAGCCCTGCTGTCGATTCTCGGTGCCGGCTACACGCATCAGTCGGGCGAGCATCAAGCGGTCGTTGATCGCGGCCTCAAGTGGCTCGTTCAGCATCAAAAGCCGGATGGCGATCTCTTCGCGGACGAGAGCGAGTTCGTCTGGTTCTACAGCCACGGCATGGCGTCGATCGCACTCTGCGAAGCCTACGGACTGACCAAAGATCCGGCGTTGCGCGAGCCGGCTCAGAAGGCGCTCAACTTCATCGTTGCCTCGCAGCATCCGCAGTTCGGTGGCTGGCGTTATCGACCGAAGTTTGAATCCGACACGTCGGTCTCCGGCTGGCAGTTGATGGCGCTCAAGAGCGGCGAGATGGCCGGCCTGTCCGTGCCGAAAGACGTTTACTCTGGCGTGGCGAAATGGTTGGATTCCGTCGAAAGCAAAACCGCGAAAGGACAATTCGCCTATCACCCCAGCCGACCGGCCAGCTTGGCCATGACCGCCGAAGGCTTGCTGATGCGGCAATACCTCGGAGCCGTTCGCACGGATGCTCGCTTGTTAGCCGGTGCGGATTATCTGCGGCAGCACCTGCCCGACCTCGCCGATCGCGATGCCTATTACTGGTACTACGCGACGCAGGTGATGTTCCACATGCAGGGGGCTCACTGGGACGAATGGAACTCGCGACTGAGAGACACGCTGGTCAGCACGCAACTCAAAGACGGCGACCCGAACGGAAGCTGGAGTCCCGATCGCCCCACTCCGGAAAAATGGGGCGCGGCTGGCGGCCGGCATTATGTCACCTGCATGAATCTGTTGATGCTCGAAGTCTATTACCGCCACCTGCCGCTCTACATCGAGTTGGGCAAGTAAAGTGCTGCTGTCAGCACCGAAGACTACGGGAGGCGTTTGAGCAAGCGTCTGCTTGATGGCGGCTTGGAATCCCCGTCAGGAGTGGGAAAACGAACTCGGAGTCAGATCATTCGCTGCCTCTCTAAATTCGCTGTCGATTCACCTCATCCGCACGAGGAGTGGATCGAAGGCAATCGACAGCGAATTTAGAGAGGCCGCGAATGAGCCACCTTCGAAAGGATGAGCATGAAGTCGTTGATGTTAATGGTCGTGATGACCGTCACTCGTCTGGCCGTCGGACACACCGCCGAACTTTTCAAGATTCAAGTCGTCGATGAGCAAACCGGCCGAGGTGTGCCGCAGGTGGAATTGAAGACCGTGACGAATCAGAGATTCTTCACGGACTCGGCCGGTGTCGTGGCGATTCGCGAACCTGAATTGTTCGGGCAGACGGCCTTCTTCCACGTCAGCAGTCATGGCTATGAGTTTCCCAAAGACGGATTCGGCTACCGTGGCAAGCAATTCAAAATCGAACCGAGTGGCAGTGCGACGCTGAAGATCAAACGGCTCAACATCGCCGAGCGGCTGTATCGAATCACCGGCGCGGGCATCTATGCGGATAGCGTGTTGCTCGGCGAGAAGCCGCCGATCGCGCAACCGCTGCTGAATGCTCAAGTCTCTGGATCGGACAGCGTCGTCACGGCGGTCTATCGCGGACGGCTGCATTGGTTTTGGGGAGACACGAATCGGCCGAAGTATCCGCTCGGTTTGTTCCACGTACCGGGCGCGACTTCCCGATTACCCAGCGACGGTGGACTCGATCCGGCCGTCGGCGTGAACCTCGATTACTTTGTCGGTGAGGATGGCTTCGCGAAGGCAATGTGCAAGATGCCCGGCGACGGACCGACTTGGATCTTCGGTTTGACGGTGCTTAAGGACAGCGAGGGACACGAGCGGCTCCTCTGCGGCTACATGAAAGTGCGGGGCTTGTTAGAGGTCTATGAACGGGGCATTGCCGAGTTCGACGACGAGCGAAAGGAGTTCGTCCATCGGCAGCGATTCGACAAAGACGTGCCGCTGTATCCGGACGGGCATCCGTTGCTGCACAAAGTCGATGGCGTCGAGTACGTCTACTTCAGCGAGGCCGCAGCGGTCATGCGTGTCCGTGCGACGGTCGAGGCGTTTCGCGATCTCAGCCAGTACGAAGGTTTCAGTTGCCTCGTCCCCGGCGGGCGAGAGAAGTCGCCGCAAGTGGAACGGGACTCCGCCGGCAAAGTCGTTTGGGGGTGGAAGCGCGACACCGCTCCAATTCGATGGGGACTGCAAGAGAAATTGTTGAAGAGCGGTCAGCTCAAGCCGGAGGAAGCGTGGTTGAAAATCGCTGACGCTGACACGGGGAAGCCAGTGATCGCGCACGCTGGCTCGGTGACGTGGAACGAACATCGCCGCCTCTGGGTGTCCGTCTTCACGCAGCACTTTGGCTCATCGCTGCTGGGGGAGATTTGGTATTCGGAAGCGGACGCTCCCGAAGGTCCGTGGCGCAAGGCGACGAAGATCGTCACACATGACAAATACAGCTTCTACAACCCGAAGCAGCATCCGTATTTCTCGACGGGCCGGTTTCTGTACTTCGAGGGGACTTACACGCACACGTTTTCCGGCAACACCGATCAGACTCCGCGCTACGACTACAACCAAATCATGTATCGGCTCGACCTGGACGACCCGCGATTGAAGAGCGTGCTTGAATGAGTCAGGCGAGCGGGGCGGCGAGCGTGAGCAACGCCCCCATCGACCTCGCGTCGATGGAGCGAGAGATGGTGAGCTATCAGCGGAACGGCAATCCGTTGTTTGACCCCATCCGCCTCGTGCGGATGGTGAAGCAGATCACGCGGGGATGCACGGAGCAGAATCTGATTCACCATCCGCACGAGGCGGATGGGGTCTGAAAACGCCCCGTAGGGCCACAGTTAGCTCGCCATCTTTCGCTCCATCGACGCGAGGTCGATGGGGGCGTGAAGACGACCAATTGCCGTTGCGAGACTCCGTGCATCAGCGTGAGCTGATTGCTGGCAACAGTGGGATGGTGGAGTCTTCGGGGATGAAATAGGGAATCATCAGGCTGTTGAGCTGGCGTTTGAGGCGATCGACCATTTCTTGATGGATGCTTTGATCGCTGATCGTTTCGGCGTTGGTCGAGCGAGCGGTGCTGCCTTGGCTGGTCGTCTTCCAATACACGCGGTCGGTGCCGGCTTGTTTCCAGCCGATCTCCAATTGGTATCTGGTTTCATTGACCGACTGGCCGGTGGGGGTGCCTCGGAAGTCGAACGGTGAGCGTCGCTCGACGACCTGCAAGGCGTCTCCGGTTTGCTCCTGATACTTGAGGTACAGGACTGTGGATTGATTCGCCTCGACTTTGATGCCGAAGGTTTTCAGCCGTTCGGCGAGAGGCTGGCCGAGGACTTGGGCCATTTGATCGGCGGGCATGAAACGTAGCGGGCCGGGATTGAACTCCATGCTCACGCTGGTACCGGGACGCAACAGGGCGGGCTGAGTCGGATCGTTCAGCGCGGCGGTCGCGCGGCGAATTTGTTCCCACGGGAACGGCACGCTGACCAGAAAGGTTTCGCGATTGGTCTTGGACTGCACGGGGACCAGCAGCGTTTCGTGATCGAGCATGATTGGTGAGACATAGACTCCGGGCAGCGACTGCAACATCCACACGGGATTGCCCGACTTGCACTCCAGCAGGAGATGGCCTTTGACCAGCCAGTGCTGGCCTTCCGGAGTCCATTGGAATGAGTCCCCCATTCCGATGTTGAACGCGATGTCGTGGGCGTTGATGGGGATCGTGCCGTTCTGCGCGATCTTCTTTTTCGCCACGTCCCATTCCAGAATCGAGATCCCTTCCCAGCCGCCGCGATAGATGGCGGCTCGCGAATTGTCCGGCGAGAAGGCCATGCCGTTGACGATGCCGATGGCTCGGCGATCGGGCATCGGCAGCGGGATCGGCTTGGGCTTCTTGGGAGTCAGTGAGACATAGCCCACCGTGTCGGTCGTGTGAAACAACATCTGCTCGCCGTCGGAACTGACCGACATGTCGTTGCGATTGAACGCGCCGAGCCCGAATGCCGAGAGCCCCTCGCCGCTGTCCGCGTCCCAAATCTGCACGGCGTTGTCACGGGTGTCGTTCCAGCGGCTCCAGACGACCATCAGCCGCGTCGCATCGAGAAAGCCCAGCCACTCCAGCCGCGCGTCCCCTTTGCGAGCCTCCAGTTCGACGGTCTGGCTGCGCTTCTCGGTCGAGAAGACGGCGATCGGGGCCGAGTCATTGCCGCGATCGCGAAACGCAATCAGCTTGCCATCGGGACTGAGCGCCGCGAAATCTCCTTGATTGATTTTGATGCCGAGCGACGCGACCCGCTCGGCCGTCTTCACGTTCCACACCTGCGATCCGACCAGCAGGAAATCGCTGGGAGTCACCGGACGACTCATTGCGACCGTGCCCGGCGGCAACGGAATCACGACCTTGGGCTGATACGACTCATCGGGATAGATGTGAAACACGCCGGGCAACTCTGGCTTCTGATAGGCATACGACAGAAACGCGGTGCGTCCGCCGCCGACATTTGCCAGTTCGGGAATCGTTCCAGGCTTCTTCACGGCAGGTGTCGAGTCCGTGTTGTTGGGTGGATTCATCGCTGGCGGATTGATGTTGGTCGGCGAGACGATGATTGTGTTTCGCGATTCCGTTCCGTTGGGACGATCCCATTCAACGAAGTCCCAAAGAGACGCCCCAATGTCATTCAGTCCCATCCGATGCGGTTCAGTCCCAAAGGGACGGCCTCATGTCAGCCCAGGCCAACGGCCTGGGCCACGGACACCATCCGAGTTCAAGGCCCCAACGGGGCGGCTCTAAATTCGACGGACATGAAACACCCGATCGACGATGATGAACAACAAATAGGGCCGCCCCGTTGGGGCTTCCTCTTGGTTGTTGTGATCGTGACTCAGGCCGATGGCCTGGGCTGGCATAGGGCTGCCACGTTGTGGCGAAAGACAGAGGGCTGACGCCCAGCGGTTCGACAGCGGCGAGAGGCTCGCGGCGGGGGAAGGCAGCGCGATCGCTGTTTGGCGAGACGATGATTGAGTGCCGCGATTGGTCGCGGACGGTTGAAACCGAGTCGGTTGTTGTGCGGAGTTGTCCGAGGGCTAACGCCCATCGGCTCGCCAAAACAAAATCCGTTGGCGAGCCGGTGGCCGTTAGGCCCCGGACGACGCGGAACCGTCGCAATGGCGTCAATGGTGAGATCGAATCGTCCGAGGGCTAACGCCCATCGGCTCGCCAACGGCAAGAAGACAGAGGGC
>CAMDPX010000170.1 GCA_945905295.1 Planctomyces sp. SH-PL62
TTTGGCGAGCGGGGCGGCGTCAGCCCCCGGTGGATTCTCCTCAACACCGGGGGGCTGACGCCGCCCCGCTCGCCTGTCTGTTTCTTAGCTGCGCGAGGTCACGCCAGAAGAGTCAGCGAGAGATTCCATCCGGAACTCTCACTAACACGCCAACATCGTGGGGAGTGTGCGGCCCAGCGCTTCGTCGTGTGCGACTCGGCCTGCACGATCCGTCGCAAAGCCGCTGGCCGGCAGGGACGGTGCCGACTTTCCGGATTGCGCCTGTCGCTCGGTTGCGACGCGGCTCGCCAATGACCAACCTGCGGACGTCGATTCACAAGGAATGTCTCATGCCCAGCAACACTGCGTCGTCAAAACCCGTGGACTCCTGGCCGCTCGGCCCGTTTCTGGAAGACTTGCGAGCCGAGCCGGTCGCTTCCGAGAAAGGCCGAGCAACGTGGCGGCTGACCGTCACCGAGCAACATCTGCGGACTCACGGCATCCTGCACGGCGGAGTCGTCGCGACGCTGCTCGACACCGCGATGGGCCGAGCCGTCTCGACACTGTGCCGCGACGATCAGGGCTGCGTGACTGTGCAACTCAACGTCAATTTCATCCGCCCGTCTTGGAACGGCGAGACATTGACGACCACCGGGGAAGTCCAGCATTCCGGCCGACAAACCGCAGTCGCTCGCGGCGAGATTCGCACGGCGGCAGGAGTGCTCGTCGCAACCGGCACCGGCACGTTCATGTTTGTCGCGCGACCGATTGAAGGTCAGCCGCTGTTCGTGCAACACCCAGATGCCTCGATGCCACAGCCGCCGAAGCCTTGAGTGATTCGCGGACAACGAAATCCGTTCGGCGACGACGAGAGAGCGGTTGAGGTGGGTTGCTCCGAAACGAACCGATCGAAAAACTCCGCCGCCCTGCTTGTCAGGGTGGTTCCCGCGCTCTGCAGTTAGCATCATTGCTTCGGTCGGTTTCTAGTCCGACTGCGCACCTTTGCTCGTAGTGACCCCATTTATGGGGTCGAGACCGACCCGATAAATCGGGTCACTACGAGCGATCGTGCGCAGTAGTACTAGCTGCAGAGCGCGGGAACCTCTGGCACAAGGCCAGAGGCGTGATGCCTTCCGTACTAGGACGGAGCGAACGTTGGTCGCTGGGCTAAGGGCTTTCGAATGATGTCCCTTTGGGACTGAACCGCAGCTTGGGACTGAAACGCAGCGAACAATCGGTGCCGCCATCAACGGCTCTCACAGAAATCAGAACAGGTCACACCGGTTCGCCGACGTCGGATCGGTGGGAGGCATCGCGATGGAAAGCTGGGTTCTCGACAAACTTCGCCGAGCCAAAGCCGAACGTTGGCGGTTCCTCGACCTCGGCAACGCCGGACTCACCCAGCTCCCGCCAGAACTCTTCGAACTGGAGGCGTTGGAAGGACTCAATCTCTCAGGTGGCTATAACGACTTCGAGACCAGTGAGTGGCGAGACAGCAAAAACGTTGGTGAAGAGAACGCGATAGCCGCCTGGCCCGAAGACATCGCACGGCTGACTTCGCTCAGGATCTTGATCGCCTTGGGCCAACCCAGCGCGAACGTCGAGCCGCTCGCGAAACTCGCCAACCTCACCTCGCTCGACCTCCGCTCCACGCAGGTCAGCGACGTCGAGCCGCTCGCGAAACTCGCCAACCTCACCTCGCTCAACCTCAGCTCCACGCAGGTCAGCGACGTCGAGCCGCTCGCGAAACTCGCCAACCTCACCTCGCTCGACCTCAGCGCCACGCAGGTCAGCGACGTCGAGCCGCTCGCGAAACTCGCCAACCTCACCTCGCTCGACCTCAGCCATTGCCGGCTGCGAGCGTTTCCGCAGTTCGTGTTGGAGTTCGCGGATCTCGAAAATCTCTATCTGTCCGGCAATCCGATCGAAGACTGCACGCCTGAGGTTTTTGAGGCTGACTACCCAGGCTGTCTGGCTGCCGCGCGGACACATTTCACAGATCAGGCGGCCGGAAAGATTGCTGATCGGGAGTTGAAGCTGATCCTGCTGGGGAATGGGCGAGTCGGAAAAAGTTCGATCGCCAAGCGGTTGATTCAGGATGACTTCAATCCGCACGAGCCATCGACGCATGCGATTCGGTTGGAGGAATGGCCGCTGGACATCGCGGAGCAAAAGACGCGGATCAATGTTTGGGACTTCGGCGGGCAGGATATCTATCACGGCACGCACGCGCTGTTCCTCAAGAGCCGCGCGGTGTTTGTCATCGTCTGGGATCGGTTTTCCGAAGACGGAACCTATATCGAAGAAGGGCTGCCACCGTTCGAGAACCGGCCGCTGGCGTACTGGCTGGACTACGTCCGCGCGGTCAGTCCGCACGCGGCGGTGATCGTCGTCGAAAACAAATGCGACGACGGTCGAGGGAGCACCCCCTCGGCGGAACTCGGCGGACTGCCGCTGGTCCACTTCAGCGCTCAGGAGGGACACGGCCGCGAGTCACTGACGGCGCACATCAAAGAGGCGGCTCAACGAGTGCTCGGCCAGACCGCCGCACACGAGATCGGCATCGGTCGCTGGGCCGTCAAACAAACGCTCCGCCGCTATCAACGGGAGGACGAACCGCGCCCGTCCGCCGAAAAGCAGCATCGCCGCATCACGCGGCAACACTTCGACGAACTCTGTGCCGAGCAAGGAGCGAAGATCTCTTCCGCCGACGAGCTGCTCAAATTCTTGCACAACACCGGCGTGCTGTATCACGAGCCGCACCTGTTTCACGGCGACATCATCCTCGACCAACGCTGGGCCATCGAAGCGATCTACACTCTGTTCCATCGCCAGACCTGCTACCGGCAACTGCGCGAGCGCCACGGTCGCTTCAAGCTCACGACGCTCAACGACCTCGCCTGGGAAGCGGCCGGCTTCACCCACGATGACCAACGGCTGTTCCTGAGTTTCATGCAGTCCTGCTCGCTCTGCTTTCGGATCAGCGAACAGCGGAACGACGAAGACCCGGACGAGGTCGAATACCTCGCCCCCGAACTGCTCCCCGAACGAGAGACGCTGCGCAAACAAATCGAACTCCGCACGCGACTGTATGACGTGTCGAATTCCGTCTGGTTCCGCTACCGGCATCGGTTCCTGCATCAAGGGATCATGCAGCGGTTCCTGGTTCGGGTCGGTGAGCTGTTTCGCGCTGACGCCCTCTATTGGAAAGACGGCGTGCTGCTGGAATCCGCCACACAGCACGCTCTGGCGGAGATCGAATGCCAGCGGAAGTTGGACGGCAACCCCGCTCGTGGCGCAATCGTGCTGCACGTCCGCGGGCCGGGACGCGAGTCGTTGCTCAACCAACTCCGCAACGAACTGGAACGCCTGCACGACGCCGGTACGGAAGTGGACCAACACGCCAGCCTCGACGGGACCGAGTGGGTCGATCTGGAAAAACTTCCTGACGCGCTCATCGTCGGCCAAATCGTCAGCGACCAGCGCCGAGCGCTCGACGCGCAACCCTTCCGCTTCTTGCAACACCGCGACCGCGACGACCGACTCACCGGGCCGTATGAAGCTCCGGAGAATCTCGCCGCATCGCCGTCACGAGGCCGCGACCGGAGTGACCTACGCGGGCAAGCGCCGGTCTATATCTCGTACTGCCGCCGCGACGATCGCACGCGCGTCGATCGACTTTACGAGTCGCTCAAAGCCGCTGGCCACAACGTCCGCCGTGACGACGAGAACCTCGAATACAAAGGGCGCATCAGCGACTTTATGACGGAACTCGGTCGCGGAGCCTGCGTCATCACGGTGATCAGCGATCTCTATCTCCGTTCGTCGTTCTGCATGTGGGAATTGCTCAACATCTAAAAGCAGTCGCTCGCGCAGTCAGACTTCGCCGCCCGGCTCTGCCCGATCGTGCTGCCCGACGCCAAAATTTACGAGCCAGACAATCCGCTGCGATACGTCGAGTTCTGGCAGAACCGTCTGGAAGAACACAATGCAGACATGACCCGTTCGCCGAACCTCGTGAGCGGCGAAGGCACGGTGAAGAAGCGCGATCGCGTTCGCGATATCGTTCACGACGCCGACAAACTCTTGGCTTTCGTGGCCGACATGAATTCGCTCAACCCCTCGCTGCTGGAGGACAACAATTTCGCCCAACTCAAAACGGCGATCAACGAGCGGCTGGCAGTCGTGTTGAGCCAAGCAAACGAATGATGTTGGCGAGCCTCGCCACTTGCGAGCGGCATTCGACAACGATGCCGTGCTCCGGGCTGTCGGCTACATTGCTGACCGGTTTCTCGCAAAACGCGTTCGTGTCACTCAGTGAGGTTCTGCCATGAGCAGAGTGTGGGGTCGGGTCTACGATATTTTGGATTTGGCGGGGCCAGAGCCTGATTTGCAAACAAAGCTTTCTTCCCGCCAAATCCAAAAAATCGTAGACCCGACCCCGCGTTCAGACCGCGTTCGTGGACCAGGAACTCACCCTGCCACGCCGATTGCGAATCGAGCTTGAGTCACCGCAGCATTCCGAATTGTCGGAGTGAATCGTGGAGCCAATCGAAAGCGTCGTTCTGCCAATGTTTCACCGCCACGCCATCGGCGTGCGCGGGGATCGGGTCGGCCGCTCGCCACCCACTCGCGCCCACGCCGCTGGCGCGTGCGTCGTAGCCACGCCTCGCCAGAGCGTGGGTTTCGTCGCTCACGGCCCATGTTCTGGCGAACGTGGCGACTCGCGCCCACGCCGCTGGCGTTGGGGTTCAACAATTCTGACTTCTGCGGTGCCTGAGTCCGGGGCGTTTCCGTTAGGATGAAACTCACCGCCCACAAGGATGCAGTCTTTTGCAACCTATTCTCGCCGAGAGGACGTGGCGGTCTTCCAAACATGTCCAGGGAAAAATCATGACTCACCTGATTACCGCTCATTTTGATGGAAAGGTGCTGGTTCCCGATGAGGCCGTGCAATTGCCGGTCGGTCAACCGTTGCGTCTGCACATCGAACTGACCAGTTCCTCACTCCCGCGCTTCGCCGATTTATTGGACCTGGAAGCCGACCTTCCAGATGCTCCCGCCGACTTGGCCGCTCAGCATGACCACTATCTCTATGGAAGCCCCAAGCGATGAAGACCACGCTTCAGGATGTCTTCGCCGATACGTCGTATGCGATCGCCTTGGTCGTGAAGCAAGACCAATATCACGACCAAGCCCAACAATGGTCGCTGCGGATTTCAGGGCGAATCATCACCACCGTTCCCGTTCTCTTGGAGACTGCGAATGCACTGTCACGACCGGCGTGGCGCAAAGCTGGGATGGCTCTGATCGACCATCTCCGGCAACGTCAGGATGTCGAAATTGTGGAGTTGTCCGAAAGCCTGTGGCGGCGCGGCTGGGATCTTTATTGTCAACGCCCCGACAAAGCCTGGAGTCTGACCGACTGCATTTCGTTCCTGGTGATGCAGGACGCGGGTCTCTCCGATGCGCTGACCGCCGATGAACATTTCCGTCAAGCAGGTTTCCGAGCGGTGTTGTTAGACGAACCGTAGAGGCACCGCAGCATTCCGAATTGTCGGAGTGAACCGTGGAGCCAATCGAAAGCGTCGTTCTGCGAATGTTTCACCGCCACTCCATCGGATTGCGCAGGGATCGGGTCGGCCGCTCGCCACCCACTCGCGCCCGCGCCGCTGTCTCGTGCGTCGTAGCCACGCCTCGCCAGAGCGTGGGTTTCGTCGCTCACGGCCCACGTTCTGGCGAACGTGGCGATTCGCGCCCGCGCCGCTGGCGTTGGGATTAAACAATTCGAGTGATTCGGCCGAACGCATGGGTCAGTGACTTCGGAATTTCGGAATTGGCCGGGAGTGGTTATGAATATGGCCAGCGTATCGTTCCGCCAATTCCGAAGCGCGTTGTCTCTGTCCTGAAAAATCAAGACGCATCATTCGCGAACACCAACCTCAATCGAGCGTGGCCATGACAAAGTTGATCGAGTCACTCCCTGATTTTCTGGTGGCCGATGTGGGTGGATTCATCCGCATTGCGGGTCATCGAATCGGATATCACCACGTCGTGGCGTTGTTCAACGAAGGCTACTCGGCCGAGTCGCTGTGGGAGGAGTTTCCGTCGCTGCCGCTGGCCACGATCTACAAAGTCATCGCGTTCCACTTGGAAAACCAGACCGCCAGCAACGAGTACGTCGAACAGTGTCACGAGGACGTGCGACAACAAGCGGCGAACGCCCCGGCTACTCCAGACTTGGCCGAACTGCGACGCCGGCTCGCCGCAAAACAGGCCGTGGGAGTCCGTTGAACGATGTCGCTCCGATTCGTTCTCGACGAACACTTACGCGGACCAGCGTGGTCCGCCGTTCGCCGTCACAACGCGACGGCCGAATCTCCGTTGGACGTTGTGCGTGTTGGCGATCCCGATTGCATTCCGCTGGGGACAGACGATCCAGCCATTCTGCTGTGGGCGGAACAAGAGGAACGCATCGTGGTGACGCGTGATCAATCCACGATGAAGTCTCATTTGGAGCAACATCTCGCGGCCGGTCACGCATCACCGGGAATCTTCATGATTCGTCCACACGGACAGCTTTCCGCCGTGATCGGCTTTCTGGAGTTGGCCGACCAACTGAGTGATCCCCACGAATGGCAAAACGCCGTCACTTACATCGGCTGACCAAGGAGAGTGTGGGGGCGGACCGCGTTCGTGGACCAGGAACTCACCATGCCACGCCGATTGCGAATCGAGCTTGAGGCACCGCAGAATGTTTAACCGCCACGCCATCGGCGTGCGCGGCGATCGGGTTGACTGCTCGCAACCAACTCACGCCCACGCCGATGGCGTTGGGGTTAAACAATCCGACGCATGAGGGCAGGCAACTGTTCTTGTCGCGCTTGCTTGGTGCTCAAGAAGAGGCGTATTCTGAGCCACCCAAAAGGAACTCGCATGTCCACAATCGCTGTCGCTTATCCGCATATCGAGCAACCGCCGGGCGAACCGGCCCGGCTGGAGCGTTTGCCGCGGGTCCGAGTCGCGCAAATCGTCATGGACTATTTGGCGCATGGCTGGTCGGCCGACGAGATTTGCCGGCAGCATTCGCATCTGCGATCGGCCGAGGTTCACGCGGCGATGACGTTCTATTTCGATCACCAGCCGGAGATCGACGCCGAAATCCGTGCGGAATGGAAATCCGCGGAAGAGGAACTCCACACGGTGCCGCGTTCACCGTTCTTGCAGCGACTGATCGCCAAAGGGTTGGCGTAAATGACCGTCGCGCTTTACATGGACGTGCATGTTCCGTGGGCGATCACGGATCAGCTTCGGCGGCGCGGTGTCGATGTTCTGACCGCCCACGAAGACGACACGACCGAGTTGGAAGATCACGAACTCCTCGCACGCTGTCACCAATTGCAGCGTCTCATCTTCACTCAAGACATCCGCTTCAAAGCGCTGGCGGAAGACTGGCAACAGTGAGGCGAACCGTTCGCAGGATTGCCGTTTGGGCATCAGCTCGGCGGCACGATTGGGGACTACGTTCGCGACCTGGAATTGATCGCCAAAGCCTCCGAAATAACGGACTGGGGCAACGCGATTGCCCACTTGCCATTCGCGCGATGTCACCGGGACGCCTGGTACCTGTTGTGGCCGGTCTCCTGACTGAGCCACCCCGTCCGACCGTAGGTCTTCCCGAACGGTCCAGCCGCGTTGAAGTCGAAATGTCTTGCCGCTCGAACGAGTCCGCGGCCGCGGATTCGGTCAACGAACGGTGGCTCAGCCAGGAGATCGGTCACAACAAGAACAATGAATCCGGCAGGCTAAGGGACTATTCGCTGTTGATTCGCGAGCTTCTGCAACTGCTGGCCGAACTCGCGAGCGCTCCACATCGAGCGGCCGACGTTCCAGCTTCGGTCGGAGATGTTTGGGTCGATGTCGGCGAAGAGGAAATCTTCCACGTGGCGACGGCTGCGGACGACGATCTCGCCGTGCGGGTCGATGATGTAGCTGTCGCCGTAGCCGACGCCGTCGTTCTTGGTGATGCACTCTTCCTTGCCGAGCGACACGTTGTTGCCGCGCACGAAGTACACGCTGTTCTCGACCGCGCGAGCGGTGTGGTCGGCGCGCACTTTCATGAAGTGGCCGATCAAGCCCTCTTTGCCGATGTAGTTGAAGTGCGGAGCGAACACGATCTTCGCTCCCTGCAACGCCAGCAAACGAGTCGGCTCGATGTAGCCGCCGTCCGAACAAATCACGATGCCGAATGTCACGCCGTTGTGCTGGAACACCGGGAACTCGCGGCCTTGCTTGTGAAATCTCTGGTACGCGCTGCATTTGCTGTAGGTGCCCAGCAAATGCCCTTTGTGAGCGACCAGCGCCGTGTTGTAGAGATCCGGTCCGCGCAGCTCGTTGAAGCCGACGATGAGTAACGGCTCAAAGCGACTCGTCGCATCCAGCACTTTCATCAGCTTGGCCGAGTCGATGGAGAACGCATCCCGCCGAGCCAACTCTTCGGTGTCTGGGTATCCGGTCAAGAAGCACTCCGGGAAGCTGACGATCTCGACCCGTTCCCGTTCGGCTCGTTCCAGGCCGGCGACCACCTTGGCGAGATTGCCCTCGAAATCTCCCAACTGCGAGTCAACTTGAGAGTGACCGATGCGCATGGCAATTCTCCGAGAGAAGGGGTGCGTTCCGCGCTGATGCACGAATCGTGTCGCCACAAACGGCCCCGGCGGCCCTGTACTACTGCGGTTCTTCTTCCTTAGCGACCGACAGCAGGAATTCTTCGAAGCCGATTTCGTTGCCGAGATCCTGCACCATGACGTAGACACCGGTGTGAGCGCTGCCGTGGGCTTTGACCATCAACTTCTTGGCCTGAGCATTGCGTGCGATGAACAGGCGGTTGTGGAGATCGGCCTCGGTGGGGTATTCGACGTCGTCGATGAAGATGCGGTTCTGTTCGTCAATGCGAACGGTGACGCATTCGCTGTCTTGATCGAAATCGGAGGGTCGCTTGGAGGAAGAGGCTGCACCATCTTGTTTTGGCTTCGGCATGTCGATGCACGAGAGAACTCCCGATGCGGTCGTGATCATGAAGAAGACCAGGAGAAAGAAGACGATATCGACCATCGCGGTCATATCGACCAAGTCTGCGTATTTATCACCTTCGCCGGAGGGCAGGGGAATTCCACCACCGCCACCTTCCCCGTCGTCGTCCTCATCATCCTCTGCCGCGACTTGGGCTGGTTCCTGTTCCGCACGCACGGGAAATTTGGTGCGGCATTTGGGGCACGTTGAGTTCTTGCCGATGCGGTCGTCGCCGGCCAGCAACTGCTCTCCGCATTCAGGGCAATGAACTCGTATCGGCATGAGAAAACTCCAGTTGGTTGTGGCGTGACGCTCCACGTCGCGATTCACGACGCAGAGCGTCGTGCCACACTGCGGCATTGCCGCACTACTTCTTTTCCTTTTCAAACACAGCCAATCGCAGATGGATGTTTTCAGCGGCCGCGGTTGCTCCCGCGACAAACGAGATGTCTTTCATCGTGACGTCTTTTTCCGCCTTCAGCAGCAGACAGTCTTTCCGCTCTTTCGATCCCGCTTTCACGGCGGCTTCCACTTGCTTGAGAATTTCGGCGCGATCGGTCAGCGGATCGCCGTCGTTGTCTTCGCCGATTTTTACCTCCATACCCCGATCACCGTTCTTGACGATCACAATCACGGACAGATCGGGATCACCGGGAACGACTTTCTTCGCCGCGGGCAGATTCACCTCGTTCTGCATCGCCACGACCCAGGCGACGAGAAAATAGATATTCATCAGCGAGACGAGATCGACCATCGCCGTGACGTCGAACTCCGGGTCTTCGACCTCGGCTCCCTTGCCGCCCAAGCTCGAGCTGAACTTGGAATTGAGTTTTGCCGCGGATTCACCGTGCATTGGTGGGGGCCTTGTTCTTGGACGGACGGAAAGTCCCCAAAACATGGGTCATTCCGGAACTGACCCCTTCGAGCAATTCCTTCGACTTGATGTTGAGGTTCGCCAGCAGATAGCTAAACGGGATGGCGGTCGCCAATCCCATGGCCGTGCAGAACAGGGCGAGACTGATGTCTTTGGCGATCATGTGCGGAGCCACTTTCTCGCCGGTGCCGATGCGGCCGAACGCGGCGATCATGCTCAACACCGTGCCGAACAGTCCCAGCAGCGGACCGCTTTTGATCGTCGTCGCGACCCAGTTCATCTTTTGTTCGAGCGGTCCCATCAAATCCCGCTGGATCAGTTCGCCGACCTGTTCACGCAGGCCGTCATAACCGATCCTGCGATTGGCGATCACGGTCAGCACCAGTCGCGGCAGTGCTCGCAGCGACTTCGCCTCACACAGTTCGTTAGCCTCATCAAACGCACCAGACTTCAATCGCGGCAGCAGTTCGTTGAGGAATTCTTCCTGATCCTGATGGCTGCGGAACCGCAACTGGTTCGCCCGTCGCCATGACAGGATGACGCAGTACAAACCCCAGAAGAAGTTGATGCCCAGAAACAAGAAGCAACCATCGCCAAGCTTTTGAGCCATGTCGTTGACGTCGAAGCCGGCCGCCAGCATGACGAAGTTCGCGTCGTTGTGGCTGAGATTTTGGAAGAACGCGTTGATGTTCATGGAGCGAAAACCTCCGAGCGAAGTGGGAAACTGTCTCGCGAACGTAAGCACGGCTTCGCGTCAGTTGGCAAAGACGTATCCGCCGCGGCGTGCGGAATCAAGGGCGAGTGAAGAAAGTTGCCACTTGCGAGGCTCCAACAGGGTTTCGCTTCGGAAATCCGTGGGATAGATTCCTGCGGCCTTTCTGGTCCTCAAACAAGCGCCCCCACTGCGCGTGTCTCAGTGGGGGTCGCTTGATTCAAGTCTAGCGCCGTTGGCTGGCCAGCCTCTGTTTTGAGAACTCACGCGATGCCGATCCGTTTTCTGTGTCAGAAGTGCCGCAAGCGCAACAGCATCTCCAGCCGCATGGCAGGGAAGACCGTGCGCTGCCCGCGGTGTGGTCAAGAAACGCTGGTCACCGCGGAAGATGATGTCTCCGCCGCGGACGCCTCGGCCGATCTCGGATCCGCCAGCGCCGCGTCGTCCGTTCCGAACCCTGCGCAGAATACGTTCGTGAAGGCCGCGTTCGACGCCTTCCGCACCGCTGAGGAACAGGAAGAGCCACCTCAAGAGCAACTCGTCGACGACGAAGATGTCGATCCTTCGGCAAATGTCCGAGTGGGAAGCGTGTTTTCAATTCCCAAGTCTCACGTCCCGGTGCAGGCTCCTGCGAAGCTCGAAATTCACGATGCCAATGGCAATGTCATTGTGCGAGACCTCACCAAGACGCAGCCCACTTTGTTTGGCCGGCACATGACCAACGACGTCATCATCGACGAACATGGAGTCGCGTCGCTGCATGGCCGCATCAGTTGGAACGGCTCGGCGTTTGAACTCACCGCCGCGGGGAAAGACGGAATCGAAGTCAACGGCACGCTGGTGAAACAACGCATTCTTGAAGATGACGACACGATCCGCGTCGGCAGTTTCGACATCGTGTTTTTGATTGAAGAACCCGCGGCACCGCAGAAGAAATCGGGGACGGGTTCCGGCTTGGCTCTGAAGTCGGACAAGCCGTCCGATCCGCCGCCCGACTTGGACGATCTGCACGACGAGTTGGATCAAATCGAACGCCGTCGCCAATCCAGCGCGAAAGGATCGGGACTGCCGTCGGGATCACCAACCCTCAAGGCAGGTGAAGTTCCGCAGCGCGATTCGGACCTCGAATTCGAGAGATCGCCACCGACCTCCGAACTCACGATGGCCGAACTCATCGACGAAGCGACCGCGGACGAATTCCCGGATGCCACCGGAGAAGACTACGATTCCTCGGACGACCTGCCGGCCCTCCAGGACGCTGATGCTGACACCGCAGAAGATGGCCCGGTCACTTCGCTGCGGACGATGTTCTCCAAGAACGAACGTCTGAAAGAGCAAACGGTGATGCGTTCGCCGCTGGTGCTGGCGCTGGCTGGCGGCAGCGGTTTGATGGCGATCGTGGCCTTGGTCTTCTGGTTTTTGAATGTGCGTGAACAAGTTCAACGTCAATTCACCGACGCCGAAAAGGAGATCAAGCAGGCGCAATTCGCCGCCGGCATCACCAAGTTTGAAGAGTTCATCAAGGCGCACCCGGATCACGATTTGTCGAACGGCCCGAAAGGCGCGCGGGTGCTCTTGGGCAAGGCCCGCATCGAGAAAGAACTCGTTGGCTCCCCCGCGTTCGCCAATGGACTCAAGGCCCTGCAAGACTTCATCGCTGAGCATCGTGAGCAGAAATACTTTCCCGACTTGAACGACGACCTCGTGATCTTCTCCAAAAAGCTCGCCCTCGAAGCGCCGAAGGCCGCGGCGGCCAACAAGCAACGCGACCTGTTGAAGATCTCGGTCGAAGCCGAGCAAATGATGGAGCGGTATAGCCCTCCCGATTCGCCCCCCACCGAAGCCAAGAAGGAAATCGCCAAGGCCCGTGAGGAAGCGGAATCCGCAATCCTCAAAGCCAGCGTGCTCGACGAAGCGCTGGCCTCGATCAACGACTCGCTGAAAAAAGAGTTGCCCCTCGGAGCGGTTGCCACGCGACAGAAGTTGATCGTGCGGTACTCCGATCTGAAGTCGGATCGCCGGCTCGACACCGCGCTGCGGCGAGCGTTGGAGTTGGCCAAGAAGCAGGCGGTTCGCGAGGAATTTCAACGCGACGCGCTGACGGACGACCCCTACAAGTTGCTGCCGAAACCGCTGACATTGGCCGTGCGCACGCGATCGCAAAGCGACGAACAATCGGCCAATCGTGTCGTCTTTGCGCTGGGCCAAGACAGTTGCTTCACCGCGGACAGCATCACCGGCGAACCGCTGTGGCGGCGCACGGTTGGAATCGGCACCCCCTTTTTCGCCATGCCGGTTGAAACGTCGCGCTCCGGCGTATTGCTCTTCGATACGACCCGGAATCAATTGATGCTGCTCGATCGCCGCACGGGAGAACTGGCTTGGCGGCAAGTCATCGAACCGGCGGCCGGCCCGCCGCTGGTCGTGGAAGGACAAATCTACCTGCCGACAGTGGAAGGTTCTTTGTATCGCATCGATGCCGATTCCGGCCGCATCACGTCGCGGCTCAAGTTCCCGCAGCGACTCTTCGCTCCCCCGCTGGCGATGGCCGACGGAAAACACATCCTGGTGATCGGCGATTCGGAATTCGCCTACACGCTGGGACTCGATCCACTGGAGTGCCAACTGGCAACGCAAATCGGCCATCAAGCCAGCACGATCGAGGCCGCGCCGCTGATGATGGGACAGCATGTGTTGATTGCCGAGAACGACCAAACCACGACGTCCCGCTTGCGAGTCATCAATGCCTCGAAGGCGGAACAGCGACTCACCGATGTCGCCGAAAGTCGCGTCGAAGGTCACATTCGCGACGACATGATCCTGCGCGGCAACCGCTTGTATGTGGTCTCGGCCGGGCCGCGTCTGAGCGTGTTCAATGTCTCGGACGACCAGAATCAACGCACGCTCGCACCGGTCGCGACGCTGCAAATCCCAACCAGTCACTCCGGAGCCGCGCATCTGGCCGCTGGAGCCGACGACCAGATTTGGCTGGCGGTCGGGGCTCTGCGCAAGGTGCAGCTCAAGACCGATGTGTTGCAGTTGGATTCGCAAGACAAGATCGCGGTCGGGCAGAGCACGCAGCCGATGCAGGCAATCGGCCGCAATCTGTACATCGGACGGCAGCTTGCTGTCGGACAGGCCGTGCATCTCACGCAAGCAGACGGCGAGTCGATGCAGAGCAACTGGAAGACCGTCTTCGGCGCAAGCATCCTCGCCGCGAGTCTCGGCACGGATGGACAACTCGTGTGCGCGACCGAAGGGGGAGACACGTTCTTGCTCAGTGCAAACGAGATTACCACTGGCGGATTCCGCGCCCGCAGCGAGCAGCAACTCAAACTCCCTGACAACATGCTGGAACCCTTGCAGGCGGTCTCGCTGGCCGAGGGCCGCACCGCTGTCTGGACGAACGGCCCGGATGGGAAGCTGTGGGTGATCGGCCCCAGCGCGCTGCCGCAATTCGAAGTCCCGTTGGCTCAGGCGCTCGACTGCCCGCCGCTGCGATTCGCCGGGGGCGTGCTGCTGCCACTTCCCGGCCGCTTGAAGTTGGCCCGTACCGGAACTCCGGTGTGCGATGATTTCCTCGCGCCGGTCAACACCAACAACGAGGGTCCAGTTCGGAAATGGAAGCACCTCATCGCCGTCGATGATGACACGCTGTTCGTGATCGACAGTGCCGGAAAGATCTCGAAGCTGCAATACCGGACCGGCGAAAAGACCTTCTTCCAAAGCGTCTCGTCGTTCGACGCCACGCAGCCGATTGATGTCGCACCGACGTTGCACAAAGGCCGGCTCATCACGGCGGACGCGGCCGGCACGATGCGCGTGCTCGACGTGACCGCGGGGGAAACTCGCGAAGTCCCCTTGGGCGGCCCGGCGTCGAAACCGCTGTGGATCGCCGAACCGCTGTTGCTGGCGGAGGTCGCGCGACAGAAGTTGATCGCCTTCGACGCCGCGAAGCCCCAGCAGCCATTGTGGACTTTGAACCTCGAAGGAGTCGGTTTGGTCGGCAGTCCGCTGCTGATCGGCAACACCCTGATCGCCGTGCAGCAATCGGGCGACGTGCTCCGCATCGACGCCAAGACCGGCCAAGTGGAAAAGAAAATCGCTCTCGGCCAGATCGCCACACACGGCCCACTCCGTCTTGGCAATCTGCTGGTCGTCCTCACCGCTGACGGCAGTCTGCAACACGTCGAATCGCTCGTTCCCGAATTGGCCACCGCCGTGAAGCCGGAACCGGCGAAGCCGGCCGCCGCTGAAAAGCCGGCAGACGAGAAACCGGCCAAAGAGGACAAGAAGGAAGACTCTGCCGACAAACCGAAAGCAGAACGATAGTCATGCCAGAACCGCTGCCACCGCCGCCGTATGCCGTATCCGATTTGGTCACGACCGCGATTCCCGACGACGAGCGGTTGTGGGTGCCGCAGGCTCCGAACATTTGGTTTCGGCCGCTGTTCTTCAACACGGTGCAAGGCGAGTGGGTGAACCTGCTGCGTGTGCGGCGATCGGGAGTGCTCAGCCGGCATCGGCATCCCGCGCCGGTCCACGGCTACGTCATCAAAGGGACATGGCGGTATCTCGAACACAATTGGGTCGCCAAGGCGGGCGACTACGTCTTCGAGCCTCCCGGCGAAGTCCACACGCTAACGGTCGACTCCGACGACGAGATGATCACGCTGTTTCACGTCTGCGGCGCGTTGATTTACTTCGACGATCAAAACCGAACCTGCGGCTACGACGACGTCCACACCAAGATCGAGATGTGTCGCCGGCATTTCGAGACGGTGGGCCTCGGCGCGGACTATGTGCGGCGGTTCATTCGGTAGCCTGTTGAGCACACTCTCTGAGCGGCCGCGTCACAGGCGAAAGACAATGGCCAGCGAGACTTCGCTGTCAAAGAAGCGGTTCGGATCGTTGCGAAGCGGAGCCACGAAGGCCGCCCGGACCATCGTCGAGCGGCCGATGTTGGCCTGCACGCCGGTGGTCAGATTGAAGACGTTGAACCGGCCGGAACCTTCGCCAAAATGGACGAAGTCGAGGTCGACGTTGTCTGCCCGATTCAGGGCCGTGGTGTAGTGCAGTTCGAGCAACCCGGCTAAGCCCGTGAGGAATTCCGACTCCTCATCGCGAAACAACCAATAGCCGAAAGACGCGTCAACATACATCAGCGTTTGATCTCTGACGGACGTCACCGTGCGATTGCTTCCGAACCTCGCATCGACCGTGTTGGCGTTGGTTGGAGTGTCGAACTGCAAGAAACCATTGAAGAACAAGTCGTCGTTGGGTGCGGCTTGGTACGCGATGAACGGGATCAAGTGCGTGGCGTCATTTTTGAGCGTGAAGGTGGAATCACCGTTATCATCTCGATTGTGTACCGTCAGATCGCTTCCGGTGGGCGTGTTGACCGCCAGGCCGAGCGAAACTCCCTGAGAATCGTCGGAGTACAGCAAGGCTTTGAAGGTGACGATCAGATCGCCGGCCGCATGTGTTTGAAAACTCTGGCCAGTTGCTCCCGAGGAGAGCCCCACGGGATTGTTCAGAGGCATTCGCAACTCGATCGAGGTATTCCCCTCGAGGAATGTTTTTTCGACGCCCAACGTATAGACATCGACATTGGCATCGGCGTTTTCTAATTGAAGCGCGTTTTCAAAGTGGTGATACAGTCCAAAGACGCGGTCGGTCGGCAGCGCTCGGGATTGTTCATTCTTGAAGACTCGCGCACCGCCGGTTTTCGGCAATCGAATCGCACCGGGGGCAGACCTCGAAGTCACGTCGCCGCCGTCAGTGACCGTCGTAAACGTAATCCCGGACAATGAACCGAACGAGTCGCCGAACATATCCGGTGCGCGTGACAGCCGCGTCAATGACCGCTGATTCCCTGGTTGGTTCGCGAACGGATTGATTTGCGGCTGTGGCGGAACCGTCGCTGGAGGAACTGCGGGCCGAGGAGTCGCGTTTGCCGGCGGCTTTGCCGGTGTCGGCGGCTTTGGCGATGGCGTTGACTTGTCCTGAAATACGAATCCGAATTCGTTACCAGCCTCTCCGTCGAGCGATTCAATTTCGCCGACCAAACGAACCCCCGGTAGTTGCCAAGCGAAGAGGCTCGCGGGAAGGCACAGGGCTCCCGCGGTCAACAAACAGAGATGCAACTTGAGGCGCAACGGACTTTCCTCGGAGAGTTCAGCGCCCCGCCCCAACCATAACACGAGCTCAGGCCGCTCAGTCTGTATCGGCCGCGTTCTCAATCCATGTTGCTCGAATTGATTGAAGTGGCCATCCCGGTTCGTAGCGACTTTCAAAATATGACGATGGCAACGATCCGCGAAACTTCACCACCGGATTGAGACATCAGGAGTTCAAACGAATCGAACGAATCCGGCAGCACGGATTCGCTTGAGGGTGCCAAACGCGATGCCGTCGGATCGACTCCTGACGGCGAATTGGTTATCAGTCTTTGCGGAAATGTTCCCAACACTTGCCCGACATTGCGAAATGCCCATCACCGGAATGCTCGTGATCGAGCCGAAATGAGACTCAACTTGGATCAGTTTCGGTTTGAACTTTTGAAATCGGACGCTTCGACCGCCGCTCGCCGCGGTCGCTGGTCGACGCCGCATGGAGTGGTCGATACGCCGGCGTTCATGCCGGTGGGAACACAAGCCAGCGTCAAAGGTCTGACACCGGAACAGCTTCGCCGAGTCGGCGTGCAGAAAGTATTGGCCAACACATACCACTTGGCGTTGCGGCCGGGACCGGAGGTCGTCGCCGACCTGGGGGGCTTGCATGGGTTCATGGGTTGGGATGGCCCGATCTTGACCGACAGCGGTGGGTTTCAAGTCTTCTCACTGACGGCGTTGCGGAAGCTCGATGACGAGAAGGTCGTCTTCAAATCACATCTCGATGGCAGCCTGTTGGAGCTGTCTCCCGAACGAGCGATGCGGATTCAAGAGTTGCTCGGTGCGGACTGCATCATGTGTCTCGACGAGTGCCCGCCGGCGGATGCTCCGCGCGAGAAGCTCATCGACGCCGTTGATCGCACGACGCGCTGGGCGGCGCGCTGCCGTGATGCTCATCAGCGTGACGATCAGGCGTTGTTCGGCATCGTGCAGGGGGCGACCGACCGCGAGCTGCGCGAACGTTCGGCGGCGGGACTGTTGCCGCTCGATTTTCCCGGCTATGCGATCGGTGGCCTGAGCGTCGGCGAGGCTCCGGCCGAGATGTACGCGACGCTCGATTTCACCGCTCCGCTGCTGCCGGTCGATAAGCCGCGTTATCTCATGGGAGTCGGAACGCCGACCGACTTGTTAGAAGCGGTCTGCCGGGGCATCGACTTGTTCGACTGCGTAATGCCGACACGCAACGGACGAAATGCGCTCGCCTTCACCAGCAGTGGGCCGGTTCGATTGCGGAACCTCAAGCATCAGCGCGATCCGGGACCGCTCGATGTGGAGTGCGATTGCCCGTGCTGCACGCAGTTCAGCCGCGCGTATCTGCGGCATCTGTTTATGAGCGGCGAGATGCTCGGCCCTGTGCTGGTCTCGTGGCACAACATCGCGTTTTATCAGCGACTGCTGCGCGGGCTGCGCGAGGCCATCGAGCACGGGACTGCGGCAGAATATCGAGAGCGCCAGTTGGTACGGTGGTCATCAATGGAAGGAGCCCGACGAATGGAAGGAGACGACGAATGAGGCGCATCATTCGTCGTCTCCTTC
>CAMDPX010000171.1 GCA_945905295.1 Planctomyces sp. SH-PL62
TGATCACAAGCTGAAGCTCTCCCCGTTCCTCGTCCGTCAATCGAACTACATATTTCTTGTGCATAGACCACCTCCTTGTGGTACACGCAGAGTCGTCGAATTCTCGATAAACTCCAACCCGAAGTTTTAGTCGTGACGCGGCACTAGTCCTCTTGGTCACTTCCACCGAAGCCATTTCCGGCGCGGCGAACAGTCAGTTGATCAATTATCTGCGAGCTTCTCCGCAAGAAGTCGGACTGGTGTTGAACTTCGGAGTCACGCCGGAGTTCTCTCGCAAGGTTTTCACGAACGATCGGAAACCATCCCTGCATCGTTCGCCGGTCAAACAGAACACGGATCACACGGAAAGCGCGGATCAGCACTGACCGAATCCGTGTTTATCCGCGTCCTCCGCGCCATCCGTGTTTGCTCATTTCGAGACTTCCTCGACATCCACCAACCCGACGTCGATGTACTGCCCGTCGCCGGTTTGATGGCAATGCACCGCCAAAATGTACTTGCCCGGCTTGATCGCCTTCGTCGCCGCCTCATCCAGCGCGCGATCCTGATACGAAGTCGAATAGCCGGAGGCCGTGCCGATCAACACGCCGTTCAAATAGACTTCGGTGTCTTCGTCGTGATGAATTCGCAGGCCGAGCTCGTGCAGCGGCTTGTCGCCCGACCACTCGAAGTCGCGGCGCAGCCAGATGCCGTTCGACTTCCACGTCGTCTCACGACAGACGCCGGAGTCGAAGGTTCTCCGAATCCGCCGGGGCCGGACTTCCAGGCCGAGTCATCGAAGCCGGACTTCTCCCAACCCTCTTTGGGTTTGTCGGTCGAGTATCTCCAAGTCTGCGCGGCCTGCTCAGACGTCGGTAGCTGCCACGATGCTCGCCGTTGATCGAGACGACCGTCTCCCAATCGCTGGCTCCGAAGTGCAGCAGCAGCCGACCGTCCTTGACCATCTCCGGTGTCGCGAACGAGCGGCGATACCACAGCTTGCCATTGTCCGGCACACGCTTCATCACGCCCGACAACGCCGACTCGACCGGAAACGGCACGAGGATTTTTCCATCCCATTTTCGTGGTGCAGGCGGCTCGCCTGCGGCCGACTCAGGCGAGCCGCCTGAGCTACGTTCGACGATCGCGTAGTCCCACTGCTCATTCAGATTGACCCACTTCTCGCGGACCATCTGCGACCGAGGATATTCCGGATGCACTTTCTCCGGTGAAACATCCTTCGCCCACCGCGTCATCAACGGAGCCTTCTTCGGCTGCCACTCGGCGGCGTGAAGGACACCAGTCAGCAAGCCCCAACTCACGAGAACCGTGAAACGCAGCATGACCAACTCTCCTCACCAAGACATTCAACTCTCCTCACCAAGACATTCTTGAGGTAGTGCTCCCGACAACCTGCGGCAGATTACTCGCGATGATCTCAGATTACAGGCGACGTTCATCCGCGAACGACTCTCACGAATTCTCAAAATTCACCCGTCGATCCCCCTTGTCCCATTTTGCGAACCTTTGATATGGTCCGCCCTCTGCCACGATCGGCAGGGTTTCGCACAACGATTCGCATGGCAAGGAGGCCATCGTGAGTTGGATTCAATCCCCGCAACAAGCGTTGAAAGTCCAGATTCGTTGGTTGATTCGGCGCGATATGCCCGAAGTCCTGGACATCGAACGCCAAAGCTTCGAGTTCGCTTGGACCGAAGAAGATTTCCTCTGTTGCCTGCGGCAGCGAAATTGCATCGGCATGGTCGCCGAATACAACCATCGCATCGTCGGCTTCATGATCTACGAGCTCCACAAGGCGAAGCTGCATGTGCTGAACTTCGCCGTCGATCCCGAATTCCGCCGCCAGGCGATCGGGGCGCAAATGATCGAAAAGCTGGTGGATAAGCTCTCGCAGCAACGCCGCCAGGAAATCGTGCTGGAGGTCCGCGAGTCCAACCTCTCCGCGCAGCTCTTCTTCAAGAAGATGGGCTTCAAAGCGGTGCTGGTGCTCCGCAGCCACTACGACGATACCGATGAAGACGCCTACGTCATGCGGCTCACGTTGCAGGAAGAAGATGCCATCCTGCTGCCATTCGCTCCGGCCAATCGGATTTCCGAATACGACGCGGCGTGAATGGTTTCGCAATCAACTCGAAGCCCACCGGCCCCGATGCCGGAGGGCTTTTTGTTTTGAGGGAGTGAGCCGCAAGGCGCTAGCCGCGGGTCGATGAACGCAACCCGCGGCTAGCGCCTCGCGGCTCACGCGACTACGGCGGAGTGGTCAGCAGCGAGTCCAATTGGCGCAGTTCAGACTGGCGCGGACCGCGATACCCGTCTTGAAAGTCGAGCGACTTGCGCATCGAGTCGAGCACGGCTTGAATCTGCGCCTCGTCGGCGGGATCCAGACTTCCTCGCGCGGCCTTTTCCGCGTACCGCAAGGCATTGATCGCCAAGAAGACTTGCGTGGCCGAGTCCCAATCGCGAGCGACCAGTTGTCGCCCCTCTTGGCCGAGCAACGATTGACGGAAGGATTGCAGAGCCGACGGTGACAGGAGCCTCTTTGCCAATTCCGAGTCGGCCTTGTTGAGTTCCATCGCCCAGGCATGCAGGGACTTGGCGGCCGCGTCCGCTTCGGCCGCGATGTTCTGAGGTGGAGGCAGGAGTGTCGTGAAGCGGAGACGTAGACTTAAGGTTCGCGAGATGGGCGAAGCGGAGCCGTGTGTCTGCCGCGCGAGCGGTTCCAGCATCGCATACGGCCACGGATTCCAGCTCAACGCATCGTGCGGTTGTTTTTTTCGATGAGGGAATTGCCACCAACTGTCAGACTCCAAATCGTGGTGACAGGCGATGCAGTTCCATTCGGAAAATTCTGGCCAAGTCTGGGCGTGGGCGGCGCGCTGGCTGAGGAGTTCCAGAGAACGCTGCGCCGTGACCACCTGACCGACGGCCCAGAGCTTGGCCTCGAAGAGTGAACCCGGCGGATCATTGGGCTTGGCATCGGACACCGGATGTTTGCTGTCATCCGATTTCCTTGGCCAGTGCTTGGGCCAGTTGGCGTGGAATGTCGAGAGTTCAAAGTTCAGGCGTGGATGCCCGGCGGCGAGGAGGTCGTGATTGACGTCACGTCCAGCGCCGCCGACATGACAGTCGGCGCAGAGCGTGGCACGCGTCAGCACATCAGAAAGGTTCTTGTATCCGAGCCGCAGCTTCACTTCGGGTGAGAGCTGCTTCCAATCCTTTCGCTTGTGTGGCGTCAGCCAAAGCTCGGCGGCACCGTGGCATTGTTCGCAGTCGACGCTGGCGAGCGGAGCTTGCCCCGTGATCGTGGACTCATTTCGGGCAGTTCGTGGGGAATGACAGCTCAAGCATTCGACCGATTCGTGAGCCGTCTTGTTGGACAACTTGAGCCGCGCCGCCATCTGTTTCGAGAGGTCATTGAGCAGCGCGGAATACGCCCGTGCGTGGGGATCGCGAGCGGCCCAGAGAGGGAACTCGGACCCGACGACTTTGTTTCCAGCCAAACCGCCGTGACAGGCCGCCGCGGCGCATGAAGAACTGCCGACGAATTTGGGTGACGATTCGTCAGCCGCCACCACGATCTTCGCGAACAACAACAGGACAACGCAGCCGACAACTGAGCGGACCACTGCGAATGAACAACTCCCGACCAGGCCCATCGGAGCTGGAGTGAATTCATTTCGTCTTCTCGGTCTCCCGATCCGCATCGGTCATTCTCCGTCGTTGGGGCGACAACAAATCTGGCTGGCTCGCGCCGTAGCCCAACTCTCCGAGTCGTGAATGTTTTCAGTGAAGTCCCGACTCGGAGAGGCTGTGAAGTTTTCGTGGAGCACGTTTTCAACGTGCTCGAAAATAGGCTGATTGGGCACGTTGAAAACGTGCCCCACGTCATTTATTCACAGGCTCGGAGAGTCAGGTTACTTGGCGGTTTCGCCGCGCGCGGGTGTGACTTTCGGGACGAACGGCCCGTTCCATTTGTCGCCGGTCGGACTGTGGTAGACGTGGCATTCGATGCAGTCGGTGCGTGTGCCGCGATCCGCGTTGTCGATTAGTTCTTGAAACGACTGATCTTCTTCACGACGTTTCGAGCGTGCGTGTTTGGTGGTCGCTGCGACGGGGCCCGACTCCGTCAATTCGGTCATCCACTTCTTGCGCGGCTCGTCCAAGTCCGCTTCCCGCTGCTCGACCCATTTCTGTTGGGTGCGAAACCATTCTTGCCATTTCGAACTCCAATCTTTGGGTTGCGCGGCATGGCAGGCGACGCAGACAGCGCGTGATGGAATCAGCACGTCTCCGGTGCTGTTGCTCGCGGCAACGCCGACGTGGCAGACGCCGCAGTTCAACAGCCGATGTGGTTCGTGATGAAACTCGCTGTGTGGCAACCAGCGCGAGGGGATCTGCGTGGGCACAATCTTCCAATTGGTCAAAGAAGTTTTTGATTGCGGTTCGACCTCTTCAACATCGTGGCAATATCGGCAGCCCCCCTTGGCTTCGTAGCCAAACAAACCATGCCGATGTTCCCAGGCGGCCGTCTCCGCTTGGTTCACCTCGTTCAGCACGGCGGCGGCGAGTTCCTTGGTGAGTCTTTGCTGATCACGATGTCCCGGCAATGGCCGTCGCGGTTGATCCGCTTCGTCGTCCGAAGCATCGCGGCGACCTGCCGGCGCGGAGGCATTGCGCAGCGCGCGGAGCGTGTAGG
The DNA here is from genome assembly GCA_945905295.1 of Planctomyces sp. SH-PL62. Classification (GTDB taxonomy): domain Bacteria; phylum Planctomycetota; class Planctomycetia; order Planctomycetales; family Planctomycetaceae; genus SXKJ01. Next base: position 4,697 of record CAMDPX010000171.1, read on the forward strand.
TTTCCGTCAGAAATCCACGGACGATCTCGGGGAGTTCGTGGGGCACGGTTTGCCCCGGATAATTGGCGGGATCAAACAGCAGCGGATGGCATTTGCCGCAGTGCGCTTCGAATTGGATCGGCTTGAAGAAGCGGTGCTCGGCATCTGGCTGATGGCACGTCTCGCACTTGTCCGACAGATCGATCGGTTCGCGTTTCTCGTTGAACAAGCCTTCCGCAATCTGGCCGTTCTCGAAGTATCGGGCGTGCAAGTGCCTGGCGTGGTTAAAGCGGATGCGGCCTCGGTCCTGCCAGCGTGGCTGATCGTCATCGTCTTCGCCGGGTCGCGAAAACTTCGCGACCGCGTGCTCTTCTCGAATGTCGGCCCCCTTTGTCAGCGGAGGGGCTCCATTGAGGAGTTCGGTCAACAGGAACTCCGGATGCCCGCGGGGGACATCAAAGCGAGTGATGTTGTTCGCGAACGCGTGTTTGCCGCCGTGCTCTTTCAAGTCTTCGTGGCACGAGACACAGAGCTGACTATTGGGTCGAGCCAAGCTTTCAGTCCCTCTGTGTTCTTGATGACAGGCCGCGCACGAGATGCCTCCGTGCGCCAGTCCTTGTTGCGGTTGGTGTTCGGCGACTTTGTGGCACGTTTCGCATTGCTCGTTGGTCGTTGAAGCCACATCGTCGCGGAACAAGAGCAACCGATCCCAGGGAGCCCAAGCGGTATGACAGCGCCAGCATTCGTTCTCAAACATCCGATGCGCCGTGGCGACGTCTCCCGCCTGATAGAGGCGATGTTGCCGCTGCAAATACTGTCCTGCGAGCCACGCCAGCGAACCGGCTCCCGCCAACAGCGCCAGGGACCAGGCGAGACGTCGCTGCCGGTTCGGTTGCCGATGCACATTGATGCTGACGCGACTGGAGAGTTCGCGACTGGAACGACGCATGGCGGAACAATCCTCGGTCAAGTCGAGCGCGGTGTCGTCCGCACTCCACCTCGAAAATCAAAACTCGGCTTCACCAGACGAACGGCACCACGCGCAGCGAGACCACGACATGCGCGACGAACAACACCAGCAACGCGATCGACGGCGGAATATGCACCAGCAGCCACCAGTGCAGCCAACGATGCAGCCGCAACTGGGTGTTGAACTGCCGGCGCTCTTCGCACAACACGAAGAGTTGTTGCAGCGCGTCATGCAGTTCGGCCGGCAGTTCCGCACGCATTTGCGTGAAGATTTGACGCGCACTGTCGCTGTCCTCCAAGCGACGCTTGGGCGATCGCCCCGAGATCAAAAATGGCCGCACAATATCGATGTGAAAATTGCGCAGAACAGCCACAAAGTCCGGCGCAATCGGTGCCGGGACTTTTTTAGGTCTCGGTTTCGCGGGAACCGCCGGCGCAAGCTTCTCGGCCACCGGCGGATCAACGGTGGACCTTTCGATGGTTAGCGGTTTCGGTGTTCCCGCCGGTTGATCCGCAGGTGCCCCCTTGGCGGCCGCGAGCTTGTTGGCTCGCATCTTCTCGAGGGGCGAAAGCTTCTTCGCAGGTTGGTCATTGGACGGAGCCGGTGTCACGCTGGGCTCCGGTTTGACTGGCACCTGTTCGATCGGTGCGAGCGGCGTCTCCGGTTCGTCGCCGACCAGAGTCATTGCCGCGTTGTACTCCCGTTGGACGGGAATCGATTCGACTGGCGTCTCCGGCTCATCGCCGACCAGCGTCATTGCCACGTTGTACTCCCGCTGGACGGGAATCGGTTCGACTGGCGTCTCCGGTTCATCGCCGACCAGAGTCATTGCCGCGTTGTAATCCCGTTGGACGGGAATCGGTGCGAGCGGCGTCTCCGGTTCGTCGCCGACCAGAGTCATTGCCGCGTTGTAATCCCGCTGGACGGGAATCTGTTCGACGGGTGTCTCCGGTTCGTCGCCGACCAGAGTCATTGCCACGTTGTAATCCCGCTGGACGGGAATCGGAGAGAGCGGCTCCGCAGAATCGACAATGGGCAAAGTCTGTGTCTTGTTGGGGGCCAGCGGCGCTGGGATCTGGTCGAACGGTCCGAATGTCTCCACCGAGTCTTCGTCTGACAAAGACAATCGCGAATCGTCTCCTTGAATGATTCGCAGTGGCTTGTTCTGCGCGAGCGGCATTGCATCACCTTCGCGCGGCGGCCTTGCAGACTCCACTGGCACCACGGCTGGTTGCGGGACCGTATAGGGAGCTTGGCATTCTTTGACGGGACAAACGCCTTCCTCACCGGCATGTCGCGCCGAGACGGTGAAAACCTTTCCGCAATTGGCACACATCATCGAGATCATTGGCTTCTTGGGCCGCAGACCCAAAGAGATGGCGGCGGTCAGCTTGTCCTTGAATTGTCCGATGACCGAGCCTTTTTTCTCAACCACCGGTGCGGCGAGACTCGCGGGCAACTCGGCGCTGACCAATTCGACCGGCGGTTCGTCTGCGAAGGGAACCGTATAAGCCGCTTGGCATTCTTTGACCGGACAGCGTCCCTTCTTGCCGGCATGACGCGGAGCCACCGTGAAGACCTTTCCGCACCTCTCACAGGTGATGGAGATCAGAGGTTTCGTGGGCTTGCCGGACATCAAGCTCACGCCGACAGGAGCGTCGTCCCTGGCCGACATTTGTTCGATCGACGCCGGCGTTTTCTCGCCCGCGGCCGGGATGGCATTCGGTGGCTCTGCGGCCTCATCCGCAGCCAGCGTGGGGACGCCCCTCTCTCGCAGGATATCCAGCGACGACTTCGTGCCTGGGCCGACACCCACAACAGCGTCGGCGGCAACCGCCCCACGCATGAGCCCCACCGGAGTTTTGGACTTCGACGGCTCACTCTCCGCCGCCCTGGCCGCCGCCTTGTCGCGCATGATCTCCAGCGGAGTTTTTGACTTCGAAGGCCCATCGCTCGGAGTTTTGGCCGCGGCTTTCGCACGCATGATTTCCAACGGAGTCATCTTCTTCAAATTCTTCGCCGTCCGACTGCCTGCCGCGTTGGCCATCGTCTTCTCTCGCAGGATCTCCAGTGAAGTCTTCGGCTTCTCCGATTCAACTCCGGCAGCCTTGGCGGCCGCTTTCTCGCGCATGATCTCCAGCCGTGACTTCAGCTTCGCGGGCTCAACACCGGTCGCCTCGACCGCGGCGTTCTCAAGCTGGTTTTCCAATGGGGGCCGCTGCTTCGAGGAGGAAGCGCCGTCCGCGATATCCGCGGGGGGAGTTTCAAGGGGTGCCAGAGGTGGTTTGGTCTGCACGATCGGCGCGACTGAGTGAACCACTGGCGGCGGCTTGTTGGTCTCGATGATGGGCACGTTGGCGTAAACCTTGGCCAACTCTTTGGGGAAGTCCCCCGGTCGATCACCGATGGATTGTTCCTGGCGTTTCAGAACGCACAGCGCGTCCATCCGGAGCGGTTCGAAGTCGACCTCCAGCAGACCGACTTTGCTGGCCACGATCTTGTCCGCTTGGAAGACCGACATATTCGACAGCGACGGGATCTGTGAGACGATCGTTTCTAACGGGACTTCAGACGTCAGCAGACGGGGGATGATTTGTTGCAAAATGACGCCGAAGAACCCCGTCACCACGACCAAGACAAACGCCACCCACATCAAATTTTCGAGCAATCCGCCCCAACGAAATCCTGAGTGCAACAAGATCAGCACAAAGCCCACCGTTCCCAGCCACATGTGACCTCGCAGCCAGAACTGTGCGGAGCCGACACGCAAAGTCGGCAGGCGTCTGCGCACCGCTAAGAGCGCGGCGAAAATCATGCAGGCCGAACCCAGGATGCCGAACAGCATGCCCAGCACGCTGCCCCCCCTCGATCCGTGGATCGAATTCAGAGCATTCCCGAGATACGCGGCGGCTCCGATCGCTGCCACCAGCGTACTTCCCACGAACCAGCGTTTGTGCGTTCGATCAAGCAGCACAGGAATCATCCATCTGTGAGTTTGGTAGTCGGTAGGTTTCGTAGGACGGACAATCGTGTCCGTCAAAATCGCGCGGCGGACAAGATTGTCCGCCCTACAGAATCTTCAAACTGATCTCCTACCGAGATTTTTAGAGTCATGCACCGGTCGATCCAGGGATTACTGACGGCTTCCGCTCAGAAAAAAATCTTGGGCGTTGACGCGCAGGGCCGCATCATGCGGGCAGGCGTAAACGCACGAAGGCTGCTGGCTGGGCAATGAAGAACACAAGTCGCAGACAACCGCCTGCTCGATGATCGATCGGATTTCAGAACCCGCTCCGAGAACCATGCGCGCGCGATTATTCACTTCAAGCGGCTTCATCAGCGGATTCATGAGGATCGAACCGTACGGGCACTGGTCGGCGCACACTCCACAGCCAATGCACCAATCCTCGATGACGATCTCACCCTTCTTACCGCGATTGATCGATCCGACCGGGCAGCCAATCATGCACACCGGATCGAGACAAGAGCGGCAGCTAATCGGAACCAGGAAGTTCTCGAAGCGCGGCCCGTCGAGATACAACCGCGTCCGGCCATCGTCGTGAGAAGCCACGCACGCATCGACGCACTGATTGCAGCGCGTGCAACGGTCCAAGTCGATCAGCATGAGCTGCTGGCCTTGGATCAAACCCAACTGCTCGAACGCCGCTGACTGCGCTTGCGAGGAAATAAACGCCGAGATGTCGGACTTCTTGTGAACCTCCGACTTCTGTTGCCGCGCCGCGATCACTTTGGCGACTCGCTGATGCACGACCAGCGACGAAGCCAACAATTCTTGAAACGCCACTTTGCTGATCTTGACCAATTCCACACGCGACGGAACCGCGCCGGTGCGCGAGTCCGGAATGCGCATATTCGCGCCGCCGTCGGGATGGTCATAGGCATAGATCGTGGCGCTGCGCGGCTCCCTTTTCATCACGCCGGCCTCACCGAAAAAGTCGCCGCGGCCTAAGTAGCTCAAGGTGCGACGCGGCCCCACGTTCGCACTCCGCTCCGGCATGTTCGCGAACACGTGCTCCAGCAACAGCCGATGAAAGGTGCGGCGTTCGAGCTCTGACCAGTCTTTCGGATTGTCTGGAAAATCGCTCATCGCCAGCAGCAGCGTCTGGCTTTTGACCGCCGTTGCGACGTCGGTCGTGGTCTTTCCGAATTGCAGATGCAACGCCCCTTGCACGATGAACTCATTCAACCCGGCCAGCAGCACCAACCGATCGGATTCGCTCGCCACCTTGGCCGCAGAGATGCCGCCGGCCGCTTTGCGAATGGCGGAAGGCAACGCCGACACCACCTTCCGAGAGAGTTCCTCTTCAGAGGGAGACAGGATCTCGTCGGCCAATCCGGCCCACTGCTGCACGTTCAAAAACTCCGTGGCGCGAACCTGAGTCCAAGCATTCGCCACGACTTTCACCAGACCGCTGCGGATCACATAAAACGCATCGGACGGGTCGAACTCCTCGAAGACCAGATCACCGGTCGGAACTTCGATCAATTCGATCGCATCTTGCAGCTTGGCGTATTCCGCATCGCTCAGCTCCTCGAAAATCGACAGCCGGCGAATGTGCCCTTCCAACACACGCTTGCGATAGACCCCGTCCATCCGCTCCTTGTAAACGGGATCCTTATGCAGCATGTCGAGCACATTTCGGAGCATCTCCAGCATGTAGCAGTTGTCGTCGGCAATGACCGTCGCCGAACGAGGTGCCCGATTCAGACAGCTCATCTCGCCGAACAAGTCCCTCTCGTACAACCCACCGACCTTCGTGGTCGCGTTGACATCCGCGCCGTCGATGGCGATTGACTTGGGAAGCGCCCGCGTTCGCGTCCGCCGCTGCCCCGTCAGCCAGCGGGTGGCACGCTGCCACACGGATGCGCGCTTCCCGCTCCCCTCTAAATTGACCAACAAGTGCGCTGAGGCTCGGCGGCGCAACTCCACGTTGTCCTTGTTCTCGGGTTGGTCCATCTCCAATGCCTTGGGAACCAACTCCTTGATTTCCTCCAGACATTCCGATTCGCGTTCAAGCAACTCGGCGAGGGTCAATCGAGCAAACTGGGGGTGCATGTCCTCTCGTGACTTGCTTTCGGCACGCGCTTCCAATTCCAGGCGGATCGACTGGAGCTGAATTCTTCGCAAATCGACGACGTCATGGGTCGTCAGGATCGAAAAGGCGGTCGCCCCCGCCGCCCCTTGCTCACACAGGACTCGTCCCGGTTTGCATTTCCGGAGCAGAGTAAACCCCGGAAACTTCTCGAACGTGGGTGCTTTCTTGAGCGACACGAAAATCGAGAGCGCTTCCAATTCTTTGGCGGTCAGCAATTCGTCGTCCGGACCGATCGGCGCAGCAACCTGCTCAAATTCGGGAGGAATATTTGTGACAATTTTCGCCATCGAAGACCCCACGCCCCGCGAATGCCGAATCGGCGGCTGTCTCAGAACCACAAGTTATGAGCGTACAGCGTTCTTGGGAAGCAACTTCGACGCGAGGCCCCGCATTCGATTCGATTGCTGGTCGGCCTGCTGGCTCCCCGTTAGCTTACGCCGCGCGTTTTCGACCACTCCGCTTGCTGTTGTCTGACCTCACTATGCCCTTCCCGCCCGTTGAAGAACAACTCGCTGTCATCCGCCGTGGCGTCGAGAAAATCGTCCCCGAAAACGAACTCGCCGCGAAGCTCACCAAGAGCCGCGAGACGAACACGCCGCTGCGCATCAAATACGGCATCGACCCGACCGGCATCGACGTGCATCTGGGGCACACCGTTCCGCTGCGGAAGATTCGCCAGTTCCAAGAACTGGGCCATCAAGCGGTCATCATCATCGGCAACTACACCGCGCTGGTCGGCGATCCCAGCGGCCGAGATCACGCACGCAGCAAACGGCTGACGGAAGACGAGGTCGAGGCGAACGCCGTGGATTATCTGAATCAAGTCGGCAAGGTGATCGACCTGTCGAAAGCCGAAGTGCATCGCAACGGCGACTGGTTCGGACCGATGTCGTTTGCGGAGATTCTGCAACTCTGCGGCAAAGTCACGGTCGCGCAGTTGCTGACTCGCGACGACTTCGCCAAACGCTTCGCCGCCGAGACGCCGATCTTCCTGCACGAATGCCTGTACCCGGTCATGCAGGCGTGGGACTCGGTCGTCATCAAGTCCGACATCGAATTGGGCGGGACCGAGCAGCTTTACAGCTTCATGCTGGCTCGCGACCTGCAAACGGCTCAGAAGCTGTCGCCGCAGATCGGCGTGATGTCGCCGATCCTCGTCGGCCTGGACGGCGTGCGCCGCATGGGCAAGAGCCTCGGCAATTACATCGGCATTTCCGAGTCACCGTTCGACATGATGAAGAAGTTCATGCAGGTGCCCGATGCGGTCATGCGAATGTACTTCGAGTTGCTCACCGACCTCCCGCTCAACCAGATCGACGCTTTACTGGCAGGACATCCGAAGACCGCGAAGACGACACTGGCTCGCGCGGTCATCGGCCAATATCACTCCGCCGCCGATGCTGAGGCCGCCGCGACTCGCTGGCAGCAAGAAGTCGGCGAGGGGGGACTGCCGACCGATATCCCAGTCGTGAACCTGTCGCGATCCAAGCTGGTTGAGGGCAAGCTCGGTGCCGCTCGGCTGCTGGTCGAAACGGGGCTGACTCCTTCCACCAGCGACGCTCGACGAGCGATCGCGCAAGGCGGAGCGTATTTCGGTGAAGGCAAAACACGCATCGACGCTCACGATCAATTGGTCGCGGTCGAAACGGGACTGCTGGTCTTCGTTGGAAAGAAGAAATTCTGTCGCGTTGCGTTGAGCGACTGAGGTCTGAAATGAGCGATTACGATGGCGCTTGGAAGGAAGCTCTCGAACAGTTCTTTGATGCCTTTGTCGAATTCTTTTTCCCGCAGGCTCACGCCGATATCGACTGGTCCCGCGGGATCGAATTCCTCGACACGGAGCTTCAGCAAATCCAACGTGATGCTGAGCAAGGCCTCCGCATCGTGGATAAGTTGGTGCGTGTCTGGCGTCGAGACGGCCACGATGACTGGGTGCTCGCACACATCGAAATCCAAGGCGATCGCACGCATGACTTCGAAGCCAGAATGTTCGCCTGCCATTACCGCGTCTTCGACAAGTACCAGCGTCGTGTCGCGACGCTGGTGGTTCTCGCCGACGAGAATTCTGTTTGGCGTCCTTGCGCGTATGGCTATGAGTTGTGGGGCTGCCGGGTTCAATTCGAGTTTCCGACCGCGAAACTCCTGGACTTGGCGATGGATTGGGAACGATTAGAGTCTCATCCGAATCCGTTCGCGCTGCTGGTCATGGCCTACCTCAAGGCCAAGGAACTCCGCAACGATCCGGAAAGCCGGCTCGCTTGGAAAGTGCGATTTATTCGCAGTCTGTACGAGCACGGATGGTCGCGTCAGATGGTCTTGGATGTCTTTCACACGATAGACTGGTTTCTGGAATTGCCGCCGAAGTTGGAACTCAGGTTTCGCGGCGAACTGGAATCGATTGAAGCGGAGAAACACATGCCCTACGTCACTAGCATCGAGCGGATCGCCAAACAGGAAGGTCGTGTTGAGGGTCGCGCGGAGGCGCAGCATGACCTGATACGGGACGCGCTCGAAAACAAATTCGGAAGCGAGTCTGACGACTTGGTCGAACAGATCGCGGCGATCACAGACTCAGAAACTCTGCGGAATATTTTTCGGATGGTCCTCAAAGCAAATTCATTGGACGAGGTCCGAGTTCATTTGAAGGGACTCGGCTCGTGAACCGGCCTGGCAAACACACCATTTGATTGACATCAAGGAGTTTTCACGTGGCGAAGAGATTTGGATTCGGCATTGTCGGCTGCGGGATGATCGCCAACTTTCATGCGATGGCGATCGAGCACATCAAAGGAGCGAAGATCGTCGCGTGCTACGACGCTTTCGACGCTGCGGCAGTCAAGTTCGCGGCGGCGAACAATTGCCAGAAATACGACACGCTGGAAGCGATGCTGAAAGACCCAGCGGTCGATGTCGTTACGATCTGCACCCCCAGCGGCCTTCACGGCGACCCGGCGGTCAAAGCGTGCAATGCCGGCAAGCACGTCGTGGTCGAGAAGCCGCTGGAGATCACGCTCGCCAAGTGCGACGCGATCATCAACGCGGCGGCGAAGAACAAGGTCCGCATCTGTTCGATCATGCCGTCGCGGTTCAGCCCGGCAAACATCGCGCTGAAGGCCGCCATTGATTCCGGACGTTTCGGAAAGTTGACACTCGGCGACACCTTCGTGAAATGGTGGCGGACTCAGCAGTACTACGATCAAGGAGGTTGGCGCGGCACATGGGCGCTGGACGGCGGCGGAGCGTTCATGAATCAGGCGATTCACAACGTTGATCTGCTGTACTGGTTCATGGGAGAAGTCGCGGAGGTCTCTGGAGTCACCGCCTTGCTGGCTCACGAACGAATCGAAGTCGAAGACGTCGCCGCCGCGTGCGTGAAGTTCAAGAGCGGAGCGCTCGGCGTCCTCGAAGCGACCACCGCCGCGTTTCCCGGATTGCTCAAGCGGACCGAGATTCACGGCTCGAAAGGCTCGGCCATCGTCGAGCAAGACAACATCAAGCTGTGGGAGTTCGAGAAGCCGTTAGCAAAGGACGCGAAGCTGCTCGCGCAATTCAGCGGCAGCGCCGGGACCGGCGGCGCAGCCGACCCCAAGGCCATCAGCTACACCGGCCACATGCTGCAATTGAAGGACTTTTTGAAAGCCATCGAGACCGGCGGCCAGCCATTGGTGGACGGCATCGAGGGACGCAAATCGGTCGAGATCATCTTGGCGATTTACCAATCGGCATGGACCGGCAAGGCTGTCAAACTGCCGCTGGCCAAAGACCCGAAACGGCCAGCGAAGACGTAGCTGTTTGTTGCCGCCATCGTAGCCCGACTCTCCGAGTCGGGATCGCAACGGAAGGCTCCCGACTCGGAGAGTCGGGCTACGTTGCTCACAAAGTCCGTGACAACCGGGTGGACTCGCACATCCGCGCCAATCGCACAAATCCACCGGGTTTCGCCGTTTTTCGCTCATCTAAGCCGGAGCGGACTCGGAGACTTGCGCGCGTGACGTTTTAATCCCCTCGCCAGCGTCGAGCATCGGATTCGCCGTCCTTCATCGGGTGTAAGTCGCACGCCGAATTTCTTTTTTGCGAATCAAGTTCTTAGACCGCCTCAAGGGATTCCACCATGATTGCTCCCAGCAGTTATCACCCACAGGCACAGTTGGAGCAGACCATCGCCGACCTCGAAGCGCTCGACGATTGGAACTCGCAGGTCTTGGACGAAACCGAGATCGGCATCTTCGACTGGCCACTGCAATCTCACGAGCTGTATCTCTCGCCGATCTTCAAGCGGATGCTCGGCTATCGCGACCATGAACTTCCGGATTCGCTGCAAGCGTGGCTGAGCCACATTCACGCAGATGACTACGAGCGCGTCACTACCGCGCTCGATCATGCGGTCCGCAACGGTGCTCGCAAATTTGAAATGGTGCATCGAGCCAAGCACCGCAATGGGACAACGCCGCTGTTCCTCATCAAGGCCAGCATCGTCCGCAACTCGCGCGGCACGCCGACGCGAATACTCGGCGCGGTGATCGACCTGACCGCCGTCTCAGAAGATCTGCCAGCCGTCGCCGCCAACGCCTGACCACATCGGCGAGGACTAGTTCTCCGACCATTGCGGTAGCGTCGCGAGATAATCGGGGTGGATTCCCTTTAGCCAAACATGGCTGTCGGTGATCTTCGTCGGCGAGACGACTCGCGACTTAATGACCCCGACGATGATGCCGATCAGGCCGCCCAACAGTCCCGCGATGATCACGATCCACCAGTTATTGTTGGGCTTCGAATTCGCGACGCCCACGATAAACACCACTGCGCCCAGAAAGAACGACAACCAGCCGATCGCAATTCCCCAACGGCGGCTGCGAAAGCCCTCTGGAGACAAGCCCACTTGAATGTCCGCCTTCTTCTGCACGATCAACGCGACGATGATGTAGATCACCGGTCCCACGAGAAAGAGAACGGCGTAAAACAGCGGATTGTGCCAAGCCAGTTGCCGCCGCAAAGTTCGGTCGGTTGGCGCGTTGGTTTTCACGCAACGCGCGGGCAATTCCGCATCTTTGCACATCACCAACTGGCTACCGTCGCGCCACACTCCTTGTCCTCGCCGCGTTGCCGAGGCTCCCAGATCTTCACCACAGAACCGACAAATCAATGCGACCGCTTTGATTGTCTCTCCACACATCGGGCAGGGCTTGGTTCCGCCACTCGACGCGGCAGCTTCGGGCTTCGGCCGTGCGGGGCGCGGTTCATCAAGTGTCGCCTCGGCGGCGTCCTCATCAATCGTCGTGTTGATGGGGTTCTCACCAAGAGCCGTGTCACCGAAGAACTCCAACCCCTCCTCACCCCGAACGGGTTTGGGAGCGGTCACCAAAACCACCCCACCGCAGTCCGGACACTTCGCCCGTTTCCCCACCAGTTCATCGCTGGCATTCAACGCCTTTTGACAATTCGGGCAAGAGACTTTGAATTTCATGGGGAACTCCGTGAGGTTGTCTTTGAGCAGAGAATATCGCCGTGATTTGCCAACTTCGAGTGCTCCGCGACGTGACTTCAGATTGCAGCAACTGCCCCACGCCTGAAAATGCCGCAGGGGTCGAGCAACCTCTCGTCAGTCCCCAAAATTGCCGATACACTCCCGCGACTTGAAACAGCGATGAACGCCGCGCACGCGGCGTTTGCCGTTCATTCACAATCGTCAAAATCCCGTTTGTTTCCGTTCTTTGAGGACTCCGAAAGTGCCCGCCGTCCAACCCAAACCCGCTGCTGCCAAGACCAAGCCCAACACCACACCAATGACCGGAGCCGATGTTCTTGTCGAGGCACTGGTCCGCAACGGCGGCGACACCATTTTCGCGTATCCCGGCGGAGCCTCCATGCCGCTGCACCAAGCCCTGCTCCGGCGGAGTGAAAGCATTCGGACAATCCTGCCTCGCCACGAACAAGGGGGCGGCTTCGCGGCTCAAGGAGTCTCGCGCACGACGAACAAGGTCGGCCTGTGCATGGCCACCAGCGGGCCGGGTGCGACCAACCTCGTCACCGCCATCGCCGACGCCAAGATGGATTCCGTCCCGCTGATCGCCATCACCGGGCAGGTCGCTCAGAAGGTGATCGGTACCGACGCCTTCCAAGAAACGCCAATCGTCGAAATCTGCCGCGCGGTCACCAAGCACTACTACATGATTACCGCGCTCGACTGGAGCGAACCGGAAGACGTGCAACAGGCGCTGCGCAACATCCCACGGATCGTCAAAGAGGCGTTCTATCTGGCGAAGTCTGGCCGGCCGGGACCGATCCTGATCGACTTCCCCAAGAACATTCAAACTGCGGTGCTCGAAGGAGACCTCGACTGGGATCCGCCGATGCACCTGCCGAGCTATCACCCCGAACGCAAAAAAGCCGCGCCGGAACAAATCAAACAGATCGTCGCGGCCATCAAGCATTCGCGTCGACCGGTTCTGTACGTCGGCGGCGGGGTCATTAACTCCGATGCGGCCGACGAACTGACGAAGTTCGCCAAGCGCACCAAGATTCCTGTCGCGATGACGGTCATGGGACTGGGGGCCTTCCCCGGCGAAGACCCGCAGTCGCTGCACATGCTGGGCATGCACGGCACCGTGACCGCGAACTACGCGGTCGACGAAGCCGACTTGCTGCTGGCTCTCGGCGTGCGGTTCGACGATCGCGTCACAGGCAAGCTGGAAGAGTTCGCCAAGCACGGCAAGATCGTGCATGTGGACATCGACGCCTCCGAGATCCACAAGAACAAAGAAGCTCACATCCCGATCGTGGCCAACGTCCGCGATGTGCTGCAATTGCTTAACGCCGCGCTCACCGATGCCGACCTGCCCAACTTGGACGAGTGGTGGGCCAAGGTGAATGAGTGGAAAGCAAAATTCCCGCTGACCTACAAAGAGCAACAACCCGGCTTGATCTACCCCCAAGCGGCCATCGAAGAGTTGTGGCGACAGACGAAAGATCGCGACACGTATGTCGCGGTCGGCGTCGGCCAGCATCAGATGTGGTCGGCTCAGTACTACAAGTTCAACCGCCCGAAACGCTGGATGAGCAGTTCCGGATTGGGAACGATGGGCTTCGGACTCCCGGCCGCGATGGGGGCGCAGGTCGCGCATCCCGATTCGATCGTGATCGACATCGACGGCGACGGCTCGTTCCTGATGAATGTTCAAGAACTGGCCACGCTGCACTGCGAGAAGCTGCCGGTCAAAGTGCTGCTGCTCAACAACCAGCACCTCGGCATGGTGGTGCAGTGGGAAGACCGCTTCATGGCGGGCAGCCGAGCACACACTTATCTGGGCCCGATCGACCACCCGGAAGCATTGGGCAAGGGTGACGGCACCATCGGCGAGACTTATCCGAACTTCACGCAACTGGCGAAAGGCTTCGGCGTGATGGCCAGCCAAGTCCGCGATAAAGCCGAACTGCCAGCCGCGATCACCGCAATGCTCGCGCATCCCGGCCCGTATGTGCTCGACGTCGTCTGCCCGTACCAAGAGCACGTGCTGCCCATGATTCCCGGCGGCGGAACCGTCCGCGACATCATCACCGAGTAATCCGCCTAG
>CAMDPX010000172.1 GCA_945905295.1 Planctomyces sp. SH-PL62
CATGACGCGCCCTGGGAAGGGAACAACACGACCTATCACTGCGTCTTCCAGGATGGCGACCGCTATCGCATGTTCTATGTGACGGGGCATCTGGCGGCGAAGAACAACCAACTCGATACGCGCGTCGAGAGTTTCTGCTACGCGGAAAGTGACGACGGCATTCACTGGCGGAAACCGGAACTGGGACTGCACGAGTTCCAGGGAACGAAAGCCAATAACATCGTCATCTCGCGGGGAGTGGCGCAAGGACATCTGGCGCGAATCGGCGCCCCGGCGGTCTTCAAGGACACCAATCCGCAGGCGGCCCCCGACGCGCGTTACAAGATGTTCCTCAGTTCCGAGCGTCCGCTCGGAATGCTGCCGATGAAATCTCCCGACGGCATTCACTGGATGCCGATGAGCCAGACTCCGGTCATCACCGACGGCGCCTTTGACGCGATGAATCTCGCGTTCTGGGATTCCGAGCGAGGCGAGTATCGCGCCTACTGGCGTTACTTCACTGCGGGCGTCACCAAAGACAAGCAGTGGGAACCCGCCGGCGTGCGGGCCATCCGCACCGCGACATCGAAAGACTTCCTCCACTGGGAAAACCAGGCCAACCTGAGCTATCCCGGTTCACCCGAAGAACAGCTCTACGAGAACGGGATCCATCCCTATCACCGCGCCCCGCACCTGCTGATCGGCTTGCCGGTGCGTTACGTCGACCGGGCGAATCCTGAGTACACAACACCGGCAGTCGGCAACGGCCGGGCGGGATCAGAGCGCATTCGGCAATGGCCGGCCTCGTTGCGGTCTCTGCCTGACTTCGAGCAGCGCCAGGCACGGGCGGACCTGATCGAGAGGCTTGGCTCCGCGCTGACTGAGGGGCTGTTCATGTCCAGCCGGGACGGAGTGACGTTTCGCCGCTGGAACGAGGCGTTTCTCCGGCCCGGCATCGAGCGGCCAGGGACCTGGAACTACGGCCAACAGTTTGTCTGCTGGCAACTCGTCGAAACGAAGTCGGCGTTCGACGGCGCGCCCCACGAGCTTTCCCTCTATGCCACCGAAGGTAGCTGGCGGGATCAAGGAAAATCGCTTCGACGTTACACGCTGCGACTGGATGGCTTCGTCTCGATCAACGCTCCCATGAGCGGCGGCGAACTCGTCACCAAGCCGATCCAGTTCAGCGGGAAGACTCTTTCGCTGAACTTCGCCTCTTCGGCCGCAGGCGACATCCGCGTCGAGATTCAGGACGCCGCCGGCAAGCCGCTGCCCGGATACACGCTCGACGATTGCCCGCCGGTTTTCGGCGATACGATCGAACGATCGATCGCATGGAAGTCCGGAAGCGACGTGAGCAAGCTCGCCGGCCAGACCGTGCGACTGCGCTTCGTGCTCCGCGACGCCGACCTGTATTCGTTCCGCTTTGCCGTCAAGGAATCACAACCATGAAACACACCCTCACACTCATCACCGCCCTCCTGCTCTTCGCACCGCTGGCCATGCTGCCCGCAGCGGAGCCGTCGATTCGTCTCGCTGAGAAAGGCGTGGCCCGACACGCCATCGTCATCGACGCGGCGGGCGCGGCGACGGAGGCGGAGCGATTCGCGGCGGAGGAACTCGCGCTCTTTCTGAAGAAGATCACCGGCGCGGCGTTTTTTATCGTGAAGGAAGGCGAGCATGACGGGCCGGGCATTTATGTCGGGCGCACGCGAAAGGCAGTCGAAGCGGGCATCGATCACGGAAAGCTGGGGGACGAAGAGTGGGTGCTTCAATCCACCGGAGACAACCTCATTCTGACCGGCGGGCGTCCGCGCGGCACGCTTTACGCCGTGTATGAGTTTCTCGATGCCCATGCGGGTTGCCGGTGGATCGCGCCGGACATCGAGATCGTTCCGGCCAACCGCGACTTCGCGGTTCCCGCGCTGAAGACGCGCGGCCGGCCCGGATTCTCCTGGCGCGAGACCACGCTCTATCCGCGACACGACGACCCAAAACGCATCTCGAAAGAGGACTACGCCCGCTTCCTCGTGCGCAACCGCTACAACGGCGGCCACTTCAACGGCGGCAGCTTCTGGCTCTATGAGCCGCGCTTCGGTTTTTCCGAGCGTTTCGGCCGTCCCGGCTCCAGCCACACCTTTTCCATCTATCAGGAGAAGTGGCAGGACGTGAAACCCGAGTTCTTCGCGATGATGGAAGATGGGAAACGGGCACCGCGACCGACCGGCCCCCTCGGTCATGATTTTTGCCTGACCAATGCCGAACTCAAGGAACGCGTCGCCCAACAACTGCAACAATACATCGAAGAAGACCGCGCGGAAGCGGTGCAAAAGGGGACGCCACCGCCCCGGCTGTATGCGTTCTCGCAAAACGACACGAGTTCCAAATACTGCCGCTGCCCGGAGTGCTCCGCCATCGCCCAGCGCGAGGGTTCCTACGCCGGCACGACGCTCGCCTTCGTCAATGACGTCGCGGCTCGCATCGCGGAAAACTACCCGGACGTGCGGCTGATGACCGAGGCCTATCAGTTCACCAAACGAGCACCCAAGACCATTCGTCCTCGGAAAAACGTGGTCGTCCGGCTGGCCCTGCTGGATCTGGAGTACCGCGCCGATGAAATCGCCGACGTGCTCCGGCCGCTGAGTGCTCCGACCAATCGCGCCGCGCGGGAAGTCACCGAAGGCTGGGCGAAGGCGATCCAAGACGGGCAGTTCTTCGTCTGGGATTACGCGCAGCTTCGCACTCCCTTCCGTTATCCCTACGACGGCACGACCAAGATCCTGAAGAATCTTGGGTACTGGCACCGGCTCGGCATCGACCGCGTCTTCATCGAGCAGGCTGGCATCGACTTGTCGTTCCGCCCCATGCGCGACTGGTTGTTCTTCCGGAAATCCGTGCATCCGGAGCTGAAGGACGAGGTGCTCATCGACGAGTATCTCCGTGGCTACTTCGGTCCGGCAGCCGGTCCCATGCGGAAGTATTACGACCGGCTCGCCGCGTTGACCGAGGCCGGAGACAAGTCGTTTTTCGAAACGCCCGCCTCGGTGATTCCCTGGCTGAACTCCGAGTTCTACACGCAGGTCAACGCTTGGCTCGACGAAGCCGAAGCGCTCTGTCAGGGCGAGGCGAACGCGAAACATCTCCGCCATGTGCAACTGGAGCGCGTGCCGGTCGATTCCGGGTTGTTGCACCTATGGCACCGTTACGCGGAGAGCCCCGCGTGGAAAGGCCGCAAGGAAGAGGTGCTGCATCGCTACGAGAAGAACAAACGCATGTTGATTCAGACCTGGACCACCCAAGTTCATGTCTGGGTCAACAACGGAGCAGGTGCCTTCGCTGGCGAACTGGCCGCCCTGCGATTGGAGCCCCCCGCTCAGTTTGCGGGCCGCAACGCGAACCAGCGGCTCGTCGGTAGCGGTGATCCCGATCGCAACCTCGTGAAAGACACCAGCGCCGCGGGCGGTCAGGCTCGCCGCTTCGGCAGCGGCCAACCGGGCGATCACAAGCTTCCTTTCCAGATGAAGATCCACGACGACGTGGCCCCGCGCGACTGGGGCACGATGACGTTGGACAAGGACAAGATTCCGCAGGACGAAGCCTGGCATTGGCATCATGTCGCCACCGCTCCGCTCACCGGCCACTGCGGACTCTGGTCCAACGTTTACATCTGGCTGCCCATCGGCTGGGGCGCCGTGCCACCGCCGAGCAACGAGATGGAAGTCTGGGTCTCCCTGAAGTTCACCGGCCCGACCTATGTGAAGGACTCACAATTGCCGGATCAAGTGCTCATCGATCAAGTCATCGCCGTGCCGCCTCAAGCGGAGCGGAAGTGAGCAATGTCCTCCACCATGAAACAGACCCTCCTCACGCTGGAGCCATAAGGGTGATCCATGCTACGACTCTGCCATCCATGCGGGATTCGACATTCGCGATGCGAAAGCCAACAATGAACGTTGATCGGAGATTTCCAAATGCCCAAGCTCTTCGGCCAATCGCCAGCTCATCCGCAGCATGCGTTTCAGAATTTCTACGCGAATGAGCGGGAAGGGCTGACCGTTTCCAGTCGGCGCGGAATGCTCAAGGCTGGGCTGGCGGGAGTCGCGGGGTTGAGTCTGCCGGAGCTGCTGCAATGTCGTGCTCAGGCGTTTGAGTCGGCTCGGAAGAGGGCGGGAGCCAAGAGCCTCATTCTGCTCTGGATGTCCGGTGGGCCTAGTCAAATTGACAGTTGGGACGTGAAGCCGAACCGGCCGTCGGCCAATCGCGGGCCGTTTGCGGCGATCTCCACCAAGCTGCCGGGCGTGCAGATTTGCGAGCATCTTCCGAAGCAAGCGGCGATGCTCGACAAGTTCACGCTGATTCGGTCGGTCGATGCGCGCGGAAGCAGTCACAATCCGAACCGCGTCTTCCAGACGGGTCATCTTGGCTCCAGTACGGCCGATGCCAAGTTCCCGGCGATCGGTTCGGTCGTGGCGAAAATGCACGGGCCGAATCAGGCCGCGATGCCCGCTTACGCCGCCGCAGTCGCGTCGCCGCGGAAGCACCTCGCGTTCGCGGGATACCTCGGCAAGCAATACGACCCCTTCATCGCCGAGCAAGCCAGTAGTCTGCCCGTCTATGACATCAACGGAATCGACACTGGCAACCGGACGGGAGCCAGTCTGTTCCAATTGCCGGACGGACTCACGTTTGACCGGTTGGGTGATCGGCGAGCGTTGCTGAAAGATTTCGACTGTCTGCGAAGTGGCAACGATCAAGACGGCTCGCTGGTCGCGATGAACGCCTACCAAGGCCAGGCCCTCGACATGGTGCTGGGAGGTCAGGCGCAGGCCGCGTTCGATCTCTCGCGGGAGCCGGCGGAGAATCGCGAGCGCTACGGCAAGCATCTGTGGTTTCAACAGGCGCTGCTGGCTCGCCGGTTGGTCGAAGCGGGAGTGACCTTCGTCACCATCGGCATGAATCATTCCGGCGGTGCCAGTTGGGACACTCATGGCGAGCACCCGTCCTGTCCTTACGGCGGCATTACGGTGGCGATGCGAAAGCTGCTGGTGCTGTTCGATCACGCGCTGACCACGCTGGTCAGCGACTTGGAGGAACGGGGCCTGTTGGACGACGTCCTGGTGATCGCGATGGGGGAATTCGGCCGCTCGCCGATCATGGGCCTGCAAGGAGGCTACACGGACGGACGCGATCATTGGCCGCCAGTCATGTCGATGGCCCTCGCCGGCGGCGGGCTGCGGCACGGCCAAGTGATCGGAGCCACCGAAGCCGACGGCGGCACGATCAAAGAGCGTCCGGTCACGCCGGGAGATATCGCGGCGACAATCTACCGCTACTTCGATGTCCCGCTCGATGCGACGTATCTCGACAATCAAGGTCGTCCGCACCCCGTCGTCCAAAACGATGGCCGGCCAATTCGCGAGTTGTTTTAGTTTTGTCGAGATCGTCGTGGTTCGCTCCGCGAACCAACGTTTCTGCTGATACCCTTCCTTTCGGCACTCAAACACTCATCTTCCGGAAGGCGTTGGTTCGCGGAGCGAACCACGACAATCTCATGAAGCTTCTACTCGTCATTTTCGCGACCATCATCGTCACACCATTCGTCGCGGTGCCTGCCAAGGTAATCCTTGTCGAGAGCGGTTTGCCGCGCGCGGAGATCGTGATCAGCGACATGCCGCTGCGCACCGTGCGACTGGCGGCGCAGGAGCTTCAGGATGGCATCCAGAAAATCAGCGGCGCGCGGTTGCCGATCGTCACTCAGCCGAGCGGACGCGCGGCGAAATTGTTCGTGGGGCGCAGCGAGCACACGGACAAGCTCAAGGTCACGTCGGACGGGCTGAAGGACGGTGCGTATCGGCTGGTGTCGGGCGACGACTGGCTGGTGCTCATCGGCGAGGACTCGGAGTTCGAGCCCATCGAGCCGTGGGCGAGGAACAACAGCGACATCGTCAGCGGTCGGGCACAGCAGGAATGGCAACGGATCACCGGCTCGTTGTGGGGGCTGCCGAACCTGCTGATCTACAAGGACCACCTGACGTTTCCCGGAGACACCGGCCTGCCTGATGCGTTGCGAACGGCGACGAAGCCAAGGCCCTTTGAGTTGTGGTCGCAGGATGAGCATGGCTCGTTCAACGCGGTGTGTGGATTGTTGATGAAGCTCGGCGCGAGGTGGTACTCGCCGGGCGAGCTGGGCGAGGTGATGCCCTCGCTGAAAACGATTCCGCTGCCGAAGCTCGATGAAACGGTGCGTCCCGATTTTTCCATTCGGCGGTTCAACGTGCGATTCGGCATTCATGGCCGGGACGTGACGCTGTGGGCGATGCGGCTGGGCTTGCGCGATCCCTATGGTATTGAGGCCGCGCACGGCATGGACACCATCACGGACAACGAAGCTCTCTTTGCGAAACACCCGGATTGGTATGCGTTCGTGGGCGGCAAACGTGTCTTTCAGCGCGGTGCGAACAATCACCTGTGCTACTCGAACGAGGAACTGATTCAAGAGACCGTGCGCTACGTTCGCGCCGCATTCGATCAGTACAAAATGGAGGTGGTCTCGGTGATGCCGCCGGACGGCTACACGTCGATCTGCCAGTGCCCGCTCTGCTCCGGCAAGGACTCGCCCGAGCGTGAGCAGCGCGGTCTCGCGTCGGATTACATCTGGGGCTTCGTCAACCGCGTGGCCAAGGAGGTGCGCAAAACGCATCCCGATAAAAAGGTGCTCAACAGCGCCTACGGCATCTACTCGCTGCCGCCGCTGACGATCGACAAGCTGGAGCCCAACGTCGTCGTGAGCATCGTGGGCGGCCGGCGTCCGATGAACAACAAGCCCGACGATCAGGAGGACTGCCGCAAGCTGCGCGAGTCCTGGCTGCCGAAGACGAGCAATCCGCTGATCATCTTCGAGAACTATCCGCTGACGGATCGCGGCTGGTATCTGCCCGCGTTCACGCCGCATTCGCTCGGCAAGAGCATCAACGCGACGAAGGGGATCTCGCAGGGCGAGGACATCTGGCTGAGCATGTTGCAGCAGTTTGAGAAGCAGCCCGACTTGGGGCTGAATCACTTCATGGTCTATTTCACGCAACGGATGTATTGGGGCGGGCAGGCTGCCGATGTGGATGCGCTGTTCCGCGAATACTGCCGCCTGTTCTACGGCCCGGCAGAGCAGGAAATGCTCGCCTTCTTCGCGCATTGCGAGGCGAACTGGCAGGCGATCGAAAAGGACAAGGCGCTGGCTGACACTGCACTCGCGTTGTTTGAGAAGGCGAAGTCCAAAGCCGACGCCTCCAGCATCTACGGCCGGCGGTTGGCGATGATCGACGTGTTTCTCAAAGGTCTGCGCAACAAGAGTGCGCAGCTCGGTCGAAAGCGTGGCCCGGTGCCGGTGCTGCGGCTCGTCAGCCCCGCGCGGGAGAAGATCGTGATCGACGGCAAGCTCGATGACGACGCCTGGAAGAACGCCTACACGAGCTCCACCGTGCGGCTGCGAGAACTGCAAACCGGTCGTCCGCCCATCTTCGGCACGACGGTGAAGTCGTCATGGCTGGGCAACAACCTCTACTTCGCCATCCGCTGCGACGACAGCCGTGGCCAAAAGCCCAACATCACCTCGACGCGCAAAGACGACAGCGCGCTGTGGTCGGGTGACGCCATCGAGGTGCTGCTCGAAACCGAGTCGCACTCGTACTACCAGATCGCGGTGAATCCCGGCGGTGCCGTCTGCGACTTGGATCGCGGCGTCGGTGCCGACAAGTGGTTCTCGTGGGACGCGAAGGCCGAGATCGCCACGCATATCGCGGATGATCACTGGATCGTCGAGATGCGATTGCCGATCCGGCAGGACGAGAACGATCCGCTCAATCAAGTCGTCGGGCATCTGCCGACGTACAGCCTGCCGTGGCACATCAACGTCTGCCGCCAGCGCATCCGCGAGGACGGTGCGGAATACTCGGCGTTCTCACCGACTGGTGCCGATGCGTTTCACGACGTGATGAAGTTTGCGACGTTTCATCAAGGCAACAGCTTTGAGTTCGACCACGACCCGCCCGACGACGATTTTTTGGAAGCGATTCGTGTCGCTGGGAACCTCGCCCGCACTGGCCGACGTGAAGAAGCCCTCACCGCCTACACCGCCGCTGCCGAGCGCAAAATCACCGACCTGCAAAAGTCTCATGCTCTGGAACAAGCCGCCAACCTCGCCGGTTATTTGCAGAAGCCCGATCTCGCCGACCAACTCGCCGCCCGTATTCCGATCCCTGCGGTGAAGAAAACCCGGCAGATGCTCAACCTGCTCGACCAGCGAAAGGCCCCGCAAGTCATCGCGCAGTTTGCCGGTGAAGACATCAGCCAATGGCCTTTCTGGAAACGGGGCGACGCCTTCCACGCGCGAGGCCGTGCCTATGCCATCACGAAAGCCGCGAACGAAGCCGAATCCGACCTCAGCGCCGCACTCGACTTCACCAGCGATGCCCGTACCCGCCAAGCGATCCTGCTTGCGCTCGGCAGCCATCGTGAAACAACTCGCCAGGACGACACCGCCGCCCTCAGTGCCTACCGCCAAGTTTTCGCCGACATCAAGCCACTCGGCGGAGCCGATGAATTCGCCGCCGTGCAATCGGTCGCCCGCATCCTCACGCGACAAGGCAAGTTCGACGAGGCGCTCGCCACACTCAATCTCATCGACACCGACAAACCAATTGGCTCCTGGCGTCACAGCACGCTCATTGCTCGCGGAGACACTCACCTCGCCGCCGGCAACAAAGCCGCCGCCCGCGCCGCCTTCCAAGCGGTCCTCGACGACCCCAAAGCCGAACAACGTCATCGTCAGGCGGCGACGGAACGGCTGAAAGACCTCCAGTAAACGACACGCTCGCCAACCGGAGCGTCGCGCGTCACGGGTTTCACGTCCGTTGTCTTCGCACACAACCTCTTTTGATTTGACCAGCCGAACCGATAGATTGTTGTCTGAATTGGGAATGGCAAGCACGGGGATGAACAATGCTCAGAGCAACCGAACCTGGCGCAAGACTCTGCGACGGCTTGTCGCGCCGCGATTGGTTGCGCGTGGGCGGGATCGGGTTGGGTGGGTTGGCGTTGCCGCAGTTGCTGCGTTCGCAAGCCGATGCCAACGAACGTCATCGCACTGGCCCCGCGAAGTCCGTGATTGTCCTCTTCAATACCGGAGGTGGACCGCAGCATGAGTCGTGGGATCCAAAGCCCGATGGGCCGTCGGCGACGCGCGGGGATTTCGGTGTGATTGCGACTCGCACGCCGGGCTTGTTCGTCGGGGAGTTGATGCCGCGAACGGCTCAACTGACCGACAAGATCGCCGTCATTCGCACGATGGTCACCGGCGACAACGCGCACTCGACCAGCGGCTATCAAATGCTGACCGGAATGTCGCACATCCCGCTGAACCGCGAGAACGCCGGGCCAGGCAAGCCCAACGATTGGCCGGCCATGAACGCGGTAGTTCAAGCGTTGCGAACTCCGCGCGGTGGCCTGCCCGCGTCGATCGCGCTCCCGCGGCGACTCGCCAACAACGGCGGTCAGGATCCGTGGCCGGGAACCGATGCCGGAGTCCTCGGCCGCAAGCACGATCCGTGGCTGCTGGTCTGCGATCCGTCCGATCCGAAGTTCACGGCTCCAGGTGGCGAACTCCCGGCGGAGCTTTCCACCGTCCGCGTCGATCGGCGTCTGTCGTTGCTCGGCCAGTTCAACCAGCACCTCGACAGCTTGGAACAGAGCGCCTCCGTCAGCAGCTACGACCGCTATCAGCAGCAAGCGATCAACCTGATCGCCGGCGGCGCGGCACGCAACGCCTTCGACCTGAGCCAGGAACCGGACTCCGTGCGTGACCGTTATGGCCGCACGAAGCAGGGGCAGAGCGTGTTGCTCGCGCGGCGTTTGGTCGAAGCGGGAGTGTCGCTGGTGCAAGTTCACTGGGCCAACATCGACAAGGCCAAGCCCAACAGCGGCGGTTGGGACACTCATGAAAAACACAGTGCGAGCTTGAAGGGCTGGCTGATGCCAGTCCTGGATCAAGTCTACTCGGCGCTGATCGAAGACCTGTCGCAGCGCGGGTTGCTGGAGCAAACGCTGGTGTGCCTGGTTTCCGAGTTTGGTCACACTCCGAAGATCAACTCCAAAGCTGGCCGCGATCACTGGGGCCGAGTCTTCTCGATCGCGCTGGCCGGCGGCGGCATCCGAGGCGGCATCGTCCACGGCTCGACCGACCGTCAGGCCGCCGAACCACTGACCGATCCCGTTCGTCCGGCCGACTATCTCGCCACCGTCTTCCATTGCCTCGGCTACGATCCCGACACGCTGGTCTACGACGTCGAAAACCGCCCGATCCCCATCTCGCGCGGCCGAGTTGTCGAACAAGTGCTGATGTGAGAGGCTGCCCGACAAGACGTGGGATAGGCTTCCAGCCTGTCACTTTCAGCCGAAAACCGACCGGTTGGAAATATCACGATTCCAGGAAACTCCACGCCTCGCCCGCGAAGCCGCCAGCTCGCGCAGGCAGAAGCGGTTGAGGCCCGACACCATCACTTCATCCAGCCAGCGAGTTGCGAACCAACTCGGCCCCTCGCGTACAAAGGGATTTCCGTGCGGCTCGATCCCGGAGCGGGCGGCGTCTCACGCGGCCGGCACTGGATGATCTTCGATACCGACACGTTCCGCGCGGTGGCGGCATGGAACGCTTCAGCGTCGCGGAGTGACAGCGAAACGATCGACATCCAGGCGAGCGCGGTGACGATCGCCGCTCACTTGAGCCTCACGGTTTCGGCGGTGGTGAAGGTCTTCTTCAGTCGCAGCAGACGCGCGTTGAGCATGTCGGAAACGTAGATGAAGTCGTCGTCGGCCTCGACGCTGTTGGGCCAGGCCAGAGGGATGTCCTTCGTCGGCACGAGGTCGCCAGGCAGGCCGCCGAGCGAGTCGCGGTTGCCCCACGTACCAACGGCGAGGACTCGGTTCCCCTCGTTATCTATCACAGCCACCTGCGGTAGCAGGCCGTTGGGGTAGTAGATGCGGCCATAATCATCGACGGCGAAGCGCGGCGCATGGGCGAGCGGCCCGTAATTGATGTCGTAAATTTTGGCCGGTGCCGTCGGCTCTGTGGGGAAGAGGTTGCCGGCCGTCATCGAGCCGGTGGGCGTGTACTTGTAGATGCGACCGATCTTCTCCAAGTAGTCGTTGTCCTTCTCGAAGCCGAGCGGGACGTTGTTCGGTTTGCCGTCGTAGAGGCCGGCGTAGAGGTTGCCGTGCCGATCGAAGACCACGCCGCCGGAATTCGGAGACTTGCCGCCGAAGCCGGTGAACTTCAGCCCGGTCCACGGCGACTTCGCGGTGTCGGGCGCGAAGTACGTCAGCGGGCCGCGATAGTCGTCGATGCGAGCGCCCGGGGTTAGCACGACGCCGAGCGTCGCGAACCCGCCGGGGCAGGCCGCCATGCCGCGCTCCCACAGGCCGGTGAATACCCAGCCGCAAGTGACCGGCGGCACGAGGGCTTGAGAACCGGCCACGGGTGCCGGTGTGAAGAACTCGCCGTCCAGATTCCAGCGCAGCACCGGGTTGTTGTAGTGGTGCTTGGTGTAGAGGTGCCGGCTGCGCGCGTCGATCGCGATGCTCCCCGCTTTGATGCGCGTCTTGGTGTCGGACAGACACGGTTCGAATACCGGCTTCTTCCAGTCGCGCATGCGGAAGAGAAAATTCTGCGAGTCAGCGATGTAGATGTCACCGGTCTTGGGATCGAGCGTCATGTGCTGAAGATCGAGGGCGCGCTGCGGCCTGGCTTCATAAAAATCCTTGACCAATTCCAGCTCGGTCCCAGCATCCTTGAAGACGCGAACCGGCAACTGCGTGTAGGCCACCCAGATCAATATCTCGCCCCGATCCTCGACCACCGTCAGCAGTGACGACTCCTGGCGCGTCCCAATGCGGTCGCGCAGCGGCAGCGTCACCGTCGGTGCTTCGTCCTTCGACCAGTCGGTGAACTTGAGCAGCTCCAGTTTTCCGTTACCGCTGTAGTTGCCGAAACGCGTCGTGACGTACAGCGCTTTTGATTTCGGACAGACAGCCACCGCATCCGGGTTGGCCACCGGCAGCGCATGAATCGCCTTGCCATCTGCTCCAATGACGAGGACTCGCCGGTTCAAGCGGTCGCAAACAAAGACGTGCCCCTCGCGATCAACCGCCACACCCTGAAACGCCGAGTACGGATTGGCGTCGGAGTGTCCGATCGCCGCGCGGTCCTGCCGCTCGTCGTCGTTCAGCGAGAAGAAGACGCTGGTGGCACGCGTCGCGAGGTCCACCTTCCAGACCTGACCTTCGCGCCAGAAGCCTTCGCGCAGAGTGCTCAGCCCGCTGACATAGAGGCTCTTTCCGTCTGGTGCCAACGCCGTGAAGTACGAGCGGATGAGGCCCTGCTTGGGCAGCGCTTCGCCGCCGAGCGCCACCGTCGGAGCGAACTCCTTCAGCGTGCCGTCAACACCGAACCGCATCATCTGGTTTCCTTCGGACGGAAGGCTGACCAGGCACAACAAGTCAGGCTCCGGCGTTGGCACGAGTCGGCCGCTTTGAGTTCCCTGACCGCCGACCATCAGCGTCCAATCGGAAGTCTGACTGGACCAGCCGTACTTCGGCCGCAACGCCCAAGTGCCATCGGCTCGCTCATTGACGCCCCAGCCGCGCACGTCGTCGACCGGCTTCCCGGCCGGCGGCGGAAAGAGAGTGCGACGATAGTTCCCGCGCGCGTCGTACTGACGCAGCGTCGGCAACCCAAACGGAGTGATATTCCCAAAGAGGAACACACTGCCGTCGCGCTTCGCCTCCAGCCCGGTGATCCGCCACTGAGCATGGTCCCCCTGCCCGCTGTGCTCGGTCCAGAAGGCATACGGATCACCGCCCGCGACCGCGTCGAGCTTCACTCCCATCCCCGTGCGAACGCGAAAGCTGAATGGCCCGCCCTTGGCCGGTTGGCCGTCATCATCCAATCCGTTCCAAGCCAACCGCTGCGTGAGTCCCCGAGCCAGCGGCACTGGCGGTACATGTTCGCCACCCAGCACACCCGCCGCGAGATGACGCACCACCGCGCCCTTGGCATCGACGATCGCCACCTCAACGTCGGTTGGTGAAGCGACGGAGAATTCCACGGTCGCCTGACCGTCCGTCGCTCTCGCGATCGTCGCCGACAGGAAAACGCAGAGTGAAAGAATCGGGATGACCGCGATGTGTTTCATGTCGATGACGCACTCACTCAGTCTC
This sequence comes from Planctomyces sp. SH-PL62, assembly GCA_945905295.1. GTDB lineage: Bacteria > Planctomycetota > Planctomycetia > Planctomycetales > Planctomycetaceae > SXKJ01. Next base: position 13,246 of record CAMDPX010000172.1, read on the forward strand.
TGGAGTTGTTCTGGAGTTCAAATACACCGATTTCTCCGGCCGCCCGCAATACCTCCTGGACGACGGCCGCCCCATCCACGAACTGGTGTAGTTTCGCGACGAGCGGCAATCCTCCTCCACGCGACTTCCCGCCGTGAATTCCTGCGTGCCGAGTCCGGTGACTTCGATCCAACCGCGCTGGTCAGTTTGATGGCCGAGCGATCTCTCGCAGCGTCGGTAGATTCGTTGACTCCAATGGGCAGCACTCTCTCCGCTCGGAACGGATTCTGTCCCGTCGCTTGCTCGCCTACGCGGAGTCGATTCACGACTTCTGCCTCAGAGACCGGAACATTCGCCGCCTGATGACGCATCGCCTCTCATCGCTCGGTGCGCGCTAAAGAAACGCAAGAAATGCGTCATATAAATATGGAGGGATCAATTATCTCTTCGGAGCCATCGGAGGGTGCTGCTCGCTGACGGATCTCACGAGCGATCGCGAGCGTGGTCAAACCTCGCGAACACGGCAACGGTTGCCGAGTTCGCGAGGTTTTTTGTTTTGGCATCCGAGAGAGAGGCACACCATGACACAGGCAGAAGTGGATCGCGCGGTGGCCCGCGCGACGGGCGAGAGCGTCCGCACGATTCAACGGCTGGGATTTCTGATCGCTGATCCCGACAGCGATCTCACCGATCCCGATGACGAAGAGTTAGGCCCGTATGTGCTCGACTGGGACGAGTTGGAGCGGGAACGGCTGGAGCAACCGTTGACGCGGCGAGTCTTGGAAGCGGCTTGAGCGCGGTACGGCCACTCAAGCAGTGACTGACAGCAACGTGATTGGCACTCGTGATTCTTCAATCTCAAACAACTTTGAAAGGACAACGCATGCGCATTCTGTTTATCAACAACGACGGCGGAGGATTCGCGGACCACATTGAGGTCGCGAACGGCACGACGGTGCAAGACCTGTTCGACCAGCAGGTCCGGTCGGGCAAGTCGCACAACTTCTTGATCCGCGTGAACCGAATGCCGGTCCCGCCGAATCAAGTCTTGCAGGACGGGGATCGCGTCAGCATCACCCCGACCAAAATCGAAGGTGCCTCTTAATCGAATTGCCGGACGGGCCTGCGAGAAAGCCTCGCAGGCCCGTCAGCGTTTGGGAGGTTTCTGCTATGGCTGACACCAACAAGATCGAACGGCCGTTGCTCCGCATGGCGACGGCGATTCTGGATTCGATTCGCCAAGCGATCGTGGAACCGCAGTTGCCTGTCCTTCCGCAGCGGGAGTGGGATCGTACGCAGCAACTGCGACGACAACTGCTCATCGCCAGGCAACGTGGTTGGCAAGGAGCGGCGGAAGAACTGCTGTGGGACTTCAAAGGCGCGGTGCGGATTCTGTCGCGGTATGTTGAGGCTGGTTGCCGCGAGATCGACAGCCTGCCAGACGAGTCGGCGAAACCGCTGCTGAACCTGCGGCAGATGTACGACGAACTCGATGCCCTGCAAACCGAATTCGGCGAGTTCGACTGCGACCTGAAACAGCACACGATCTCCATCGTGACCGATCCGATCACGCTGGAAGAGATCGGCCTGGGGCCGTTTCAGATCGTGCTGCATTGGGATCGACTCAATCAGCAACGACCGTATGAGGTCATCGCCCTCGAACCCTACGCGGCCACGACCCAGGACGACGTCCCGCATCCGCATGTCCAAGGCCAAGCGCTGTGTGAAGGAGACGGCAAGTCCGCGATCCGCTCCGCTTTGCAACAAGGACGGCTGTGCGACTTCTTTCTGCTCGTGACTCAGATTCTGCAAACGTACAACGCCGGCAGCGCCTACGTCCGACTCGAACAATGGACGGGGGGCTCTTGCTCCGACTGTGGCGACACGGTCAACGGTGATGACATTTGCTCCTGCAACCGCTGTGGAAGCACGACTTGCTACGAGTGCTCGTGCGGTTGCGCCAAGTGCGACGACTACTGCTGTTCCGCATGCCGTGGTCGATGCCACGGCTGCGATGAAACCCATTGCCGTGGCTGCTTGTCGGGTTGCTCCGACTGCGGCCAGGACTTTTGTGAGGAGTGCTTACTCGATGGACAATGCGAAGACTGCCGAGAGCCGGCGGACGAAACCCCGCCGGTGGTTGAGACACCCGAACCCGTACCAGAACCCGCGTCCCCACCAGCCGACGTTGCGATTCAGCCCGACGGCGTGGGCGAAGCTGTTGTTCCTGCGAGACCTCGGCCCGACCGAAGTGGGTGGCTTCGGGATCTCGGCGACCGACGATTGTCTGAGCATCGAAGACGTGCAGCTCGTGCGACAAAGTTGCACCTCCGTGACGGTTCACTTAGACGATGCCGCCGTCGCCGACTTCTTCGATTCGCAAGTTGACCAAGGCTTGCAGCCCTCGCGCTTCGGTCGCGTCTGGATTCACACACATCCCGGCTCGTCCGCGACGCCCAGCCTGCGTGACGAAGAAACGTTCGCTTGCAGCTTCGGTTCGGTCGATTGGGCGGTCATGTTCATTGTGGCCCAAGAAGGCCAAACGTATGCACGGCTGCGATTCAACGTCGGCCCCGGTGGTTCGCTGGAAATTCCCGTAGCCGTCGATTTCAGCCGAGGCTTCACCGCCAGTGACCACGCCGCCTGGAAAGCCGAATACGAGCGGTGTGTCTTACCGCCTCAACCGCGACCGCCTGACATCATTGATGGCTGGCCTGCGGACACTGTTCCGCGCACCAATGAATTCCTCGACGAAGAGTGGGCCGACCTCTTCGGCTGGCCTGATGACGAGCGAGAGCTTGCCTATCGGCACGAAGAGTTCAACCCGTCCGAGCCATTCGCGGAGGTGGTCCATGTCTGACACCTCCCACCGCTTCGAGCGACAGGCGGACCTCGTCCCACAAAGCCGATTGCAAGAACTGCTCGTGACCGTGATCGGCGTCGGAGCCATCGGACGCCAAGTTGCGCTTCAACTCACCGCCATCGGCGTCCGCCGCCTGCAACTGATGGACTTCGATCATGTCGAAGCCACCAACGTCACCACCCAAGGCTATCGAGCAGCCGACATCGGCCAATCGAAAGTTTCCGCGACCACCAACGATGTCCAACAGATTGATGCCACCGTCGAGGTCGATGCGGTCAAGGACCGCTTTCGGCCGAAGCAGCAAATCGGCGAAGCGGTCTTCTGCTGCGTCGATTCGATCTCCGCGCGCTCGGCGATTTGGAAAGCGGTGGCCCCGACGTGCCACTTCTGGTCCGACGGCCGAATGCTGGGCGAGGTCATGCGAGTCCTGACCGTGACCGACTCATCTGACCGCGACCATTACGCCACGACGCTGTTCGACCAAACCGAAGCCGAACCAGGCCGCTGCACGGCGCGTTCAACGATCTACACCGCCAACGTCGCGGCGGGACTGATGCTGCATCAATTCGCCCGCTGGCTCCGCAGCCAGCCCGTTGACCGCGATCTCACGCTGAACTTGCTCGCCAGTGAATTCAGCACGCTCTGATTTTTTATTCCTCGAATGTCTTCCAGCGCAAGTCACGTTCGTCAGCCGCAAGGCCGGCGGACGTGGCTCGCGCTTTTTTGTTTGTTTTCTCCACTCCCATCCTGAAAGGACCATGTCATGCCCGGACTCAGTGTCAGCGAAAAGAACCATTGGAAAGAGCGACTGTCGAAACGGATCGACAAACGCATCGAAGCCATCGCCGCCGAAGACCCCAACCTGCTCGAACGTGTCAAACGCGACGCCCACGACCGCGCGATGCAGTCGCTCAACCTCGCCGACTTGCAGGCCGAGATTGACCGGCTCGAACGCGAGGAAGAAGAACTGGAGAAACGCGAGCGCGTCCTGAACCGCACAATGCTCGCCCGCGTGCGCGGCGTGCCGCTCGATTCCATCGACGAACTGTCGGTCTATCAGTCCGGCAAGCACAACCACGAAGTCCAAGCCGCCATCACTCGTCGACAAAATGTTCACGAAGACGAACTCCTGACGGAGAGCGAGATCGGCCGGCGCATCTTGAATCTGCGCGTCGAGAAAGATGGGCTACTTGACTCAGTGTGGCTCGCGAGTTCTCCCAAGCAAATCAAGGATCTCTGGTCGAAAGTCGCCGAGTTGCTCGGCGACGAACCGACGCAACTCCAACGCGACGCAATGGCGATTGCCCCTGTCGAAGATTGAGTCCAATTGGTCTGAATCCTCTCGAACCCCCGCCCTCTGGCAGTCATGGAGGACCGCCAGGGGTGGTTTCTTTTTCTCACAGATAAGGACACGTCATGCCCACAGCCTGCGCGAAGCGGCCGAGAACATCCTCGGCATCACAAGAAGTTGCCATCAAGATTCCCTCGTTCGTGCCACCGGCAAGTCGGAGCAGTTGGTCGGGAATGTTGAAGCTCGGTGCGATCAATGTTCCAGTGAAGGGTTACTCGGCAGCCGTGACTCAGCGAGACAGCCCATTGCACTTGGTCCATGCGGGATGTGGCAGCCGCATTCAGCAGCCTCGAAAATGTCCAAAGCACGGCGAAGTGCTTTCGGAACAAATCGTGAAAGCGTTCGAGTTCGCGCCAGATGATGACATCGTTCTCTCGGACGATGAGTTGAACGAGCTCAAACCCAACGACGATCAAGTCATTCACATCAAGCACTTGTTGTCCGCTCGCCGAGTCGATGTCTCGTTGGTCTCCGGCCGGACACTCAACCTGATCCCAGCTCACGCGGCTGCGACGGATGCCTACCAATTGGTGGTCGCCGCGTTGGCACGAGCGGACGAATGGGGCATCGGGCGCGTGGCGATGTCGGAGCGACAGCAACTCGTCGGTCTGCGCGTCGCGGATCA
>CAMDPX010000173.1 GCA_945905295.1 Planctomyces sp. SH-PL62
GGTGCAACAGGCGGGATGATGGCAAAGGCGATGATGGGCGAAGGTGGCGGTGGCCCGGCGGCGCAACCTGCGGCAGGTGCAACGGGCCCGAACAAACGGTACATCGACGAGGACGAAAAGCAGCCGTACAAGCGGCGCGGCTTCTACATCAAGGTCGTCATGGACCACACGAAGGTTCCGGACTTGATCGCGGAGTTGATGAACTCGCCGTTCCCTGTCGAGATTGTCCGCGTGCAGCAAGTCGGACTGACTGATCCGGGCACGCCATCCGGCGGCGGAGGTGCTTCGCCATATGGCGGACCGGGGCCAGGCGGCTTCCCGGGCTTTAATCCTACGGGTGGTGGCGATGCTGCCATAGCGGGCGTACCCGCGGATGAAGCCAGCTCGGGAGCTACCGGTGCTTTCCCGCGGCCGGGAGCGAGTGGCGCTGCATCGCAAACAGCCATGTCCGATCCCAATCTCGCTCACGTCGCCATTCTGGGAGTTTGGACGTTGTATCGTCCGCCAGCACCCGCTGCGGACGCAGGTCAATCCGCGCCCGCCACGACCGCTCCGATGCCGGATGTCGCGGCCGCTCCTCCTGCGGCAGCTCAACCCACCGAGGCGACTACGGCCGAAGCGAAGCCGGCGGTTGCGGAACCAACCGAGGCAAACAGCGACGAACCCAAGAAACCTGATGACGGCGAGGCTCCCAAATCAGCGCCGGCCAAGCCTGAAAAAAAGGAATCTGAGACCGAGACGGACAAGGACAAGCCGGCGGAGAAAGCTCCACCAACCCCAGAACCCTCTGAGAAACCCACGACCGAACCGAAGTCGTAAAGTCATCGAATTACGTTCGCAGAACCGAACCATTCCTCGCCAGGCCAATCACTGGCCACGCTGGAGAAGGAGTCAGCCATGAAAAACTTAGCGGCCAAACTCAAAGGTCTGAACTACAAGCAAGCCCTCATCGATCACGGTGAGAAGGTGGTTCTGGGTGTGATCGGTTTGTTGGTGTTGATCTGCTTGGCCGGCACCAGTTGGAGCCGTTACGACAAGCAGCCGGAAGAATTCACGAAGAAGGTCGAGCAAGGCGAAGCGGCGATCCGAGCTTCCGCCTGGACGAAGGAAAAAGAGGCGGAGTTCAAATCGTCTCGCGACATCAGCCAAGCCGTGAAGATGCTCCATTCGCCGTTGGATACGAGCCGCTATGTGTACTCGACCAACTGGTACTGGCCGATGTACCCCACCGGCGTCAAAGTGTCCGAGCCAAGGTGGTTCGCGCCCATCCAGCCGATCGCCAACGAAGGCAAGTTCGTGATGGTCGAGAACCCGATCGAGCAACAGCAGGATCGAGTTCTCGCGGTGATGGACACTCCCGCGAAGAAGGATGATGAGGAAAATGAATTTGCAGTTCGTAAGCCCAACAATGATGCGATCGGGGTTGCAGGGACCGGTGTTCCCGCGGCGGCACCGGCTGATGCGGGGGTTTCCGCCAAAGCCTATGAGAAAATGAGGATAGGCGGTGCCGGAGCGGATATGGCGGCTGCCAGCAGCGGCCCTGTGATCAATTCTCGCGGAACGCGATTCGTGGCGATCCGATCGGTGTTCCCGCTGGGTGATCAATTGGACGAACTCGTCAAAGCGATGCACGAAAACAAGCAGAAGGCCGCAGAGTTGATCGACTTCATGGACTTCGAAGTGGAGCGGCAGGTCGCCCAGTCCGGCGATAAACCTTGGTCGGGCAAATGGGAGAAGGTCGATTTTCAGGCTACTTTGGATTTTCTCGATCGAGTCGATTTCGACACTGAGGTGGTGGACCTCGCTTACACGGACGCGGTCTTCACGATGCCCTTGCCGCGCCGTGTGATTGGTAATTGGAAAAAATTCGCGTCGCATCCATTGATCAAAGTCATGACCGATGAGCAAGTCGAGCTTCAAGCACAGATCACTTCGAGGATGGTCGAAGAATCCGAGAAGCTGGCGAAGGAGAGTAAGGCCACCAAGAAGGGTGGTCTGTCGAGGAGTCAAGTGGATGCCCGATCCTTGCGAGGCCAATTCAACGGCGGCCAAATGGCAGGCATGATGCAAGAGATGCAGAAGACGATAGGTGCCGGAACGGCGAATTCGTTTTCAGGGGTTGATCCGAGCATGATGCGCAATATGGCCGATCCATCGACGATGGGTGGTTTCCAAGATCAAATGTCGAAAAACGGTCGCATGTCGAAGTATCTGTTGCTCCGGTATTTCGATTTCCAAGTCAATCCTGGCAACGCTTATCGCTATCGCATGCGAGTCACGTTGCGGAATCCGAACTTCAAGCGTCCAGTCGAGGAATTGGTCCAGGAAGAAACGGCTCTCGGGGAAGTCCGGGTCACTGATTGGAGCGAGCCGACGCCGCCGGTTTTCATTAAAAACGATGAGTTCATTTTTCTCGCGAAAGCGGACAAGGCAAAAATTGAGACCGGGTTGCCCAGCGCTTACCTCGACGTCTACCAGTGGTTCTCCGAAGCGGGGACGACGATTGCGGCGAAGCTCGAAAAACTGCAACTGGGACAATTCGTGGGGGGCCGGCCGCCCAAGACGGAAGTCTTCCGTCCGGCCAACAACACGCTGCGTGATGAAGAGGTTCCCGTGTTCACAGGCAGCGTGCTGGCCGATATCGCAGCCGCCTCGACCGGCGACATCGACTTGGCAGAGCACGCGGATTTGAAACTCGATCCGAAGAAACTCAAACTATTGGGCGTCGTGGATAAGGCGTTACTGGTGGATCGGTTTGGCCAACTGGTGACGCTCGATCCGAAAGCTTCGGCCGATGACGTGGCTCAAGCAGAAAAGGTCGTGGAGACCGAGCGACGCAGCATTCGCGCCTCCATCAAGGAGCGTGGAGATGGTGCCACTGCCTCCAATGACCTGATCAGACTGCAGAAGTCCGGCGGTGCTGGCGGTGCCGCCATGACAGGGGCGGCAGCCAATGACCCAATGGCGATGTTGGGGCAGAAGGGCATGGGAAGTCCGCTGAAGAATAAGGGTGGCAAAGGCGCAAAGAATTCGCCGCTGCCGAAGAAATCCGGCGGCGCACCGACTGCGAACCCGGCCAATTAACGTTTCACGCACGTCGCTGACGTCATGACGTAGTTCAGAGGAACTCACGGATGAGTGTCCCCACGCGATATTTGGGAATCGATCCGGGTTTGAACCGGACCGGCTACGCCCTCTTGGAGCGTTCATCACTTGGCCCGGTTCTGCGTGAGGGGGGCTTGATTCGGTCCACACGCGGGCGTTCGCTGGCCGAACGTGTGCATGAGATTGCCTCCGGCTTGCGCGAAGTCTTGGAAGAATTTCAGCCCCATGTGCTGGCCATCGAGCAAGTCTTCTCACTGGTGCGCAATCCGAAGTCCGCGTTGTTGATGGCCCACGCGCGCGGCGCGATTCTGAGCATGGCGGTGGAGCACGGTATTCCGGTCGTCCATTACACGCCGACCCAAGTCAAACGCTTGCTCACCGGCAGTGGTAAGGCGGGCAAAGAGCAAATCCAACGTGCGATCAAAACGGAACTCGGCTTGGATCGGCTGCTGGAACCGCACGACGTCGCGGATGCCTTCGCGGTGGCGTTGTGCCACTACTACAGCTCGCGAATCGCCGCTTGATTCACCGTCGTGAGTGCGTGTCGTCGCGCCGCTTGATATCTTGCGGTCGTGACCATCGTCTCCCGGTTTCCATGTGCCGAACTCCGGTGCTTGCCGAGATGGTCTCTGACAGCGGACTGCGATCATGCCCATTCAGAGAGCGATCTTAATTCTCGTCGCGTTGTCTTTCTCAAGTGCGGTGGCGGCTTGGTGCTTGTTGACTCCGCCGCTGGCTGTGGAACGGGACAAGCTCGCCGCGGAGAAAGAGCCGCATCCCGCACCTACGGGGATGGTCTGGATTTCCGGTGGGCAGTTTCAGATGGGCAGCCGTGACGGCAAACCCGATGAGAAACCGGTTCACGTCGTGGAGCTCACGGGCTTCTGGATGGATGCCACCGAGGTTACGAACGCCGAATTTCAACGGTTCACCGAGGCCACCGGCTATGTCACGCTCGCCGAGCGGACTCCCAAGCGAGAAGATTTTGTTGGAGTCGATACCAGCCTCATCCGAGACGAGGATTTGGTCCCCAGTTCGATTTGTTTCAATCCCCAGTTCGACCGCGAGATGGTCCGGCAGATTCGCGAGAACCCGGCCAACGTCAATTGGCCGTACAAGGTGTGGATGTTGCAGAAGGGAGCCAACTGGCGGCATCCCAACGGGCCGGAATCGACTATCGAAGACAGACTGAACCATCCCGTGGTCCACATCGCGTGGACCGATGCCGTGGCCTACTGCGAGTGGGCTGGCAAGCGGTTGCCGACCGAAGCCGAGTTTGAATACGCCTCGCGCGGCGGCTTGCAGCAGCAGGAGTACCCTTGGGGAGACAAGCTCCAACGGGAAGACAAATGGCTGCTCAATATCTGGCAGGGTGAGTTTCCCGAAGAGCACAAAGTTCGTGATGGATTTGAAATGACCTCCCCCGTGAAATCATTTCGGCCGAACGGCTACGGCTTGTTTGACATCTCCGGCAACGTCTGGGAGTGGTGCGCCGATTGGTATCAGCCAGAGTATTACTCGGCCAGTCCCCGCCGCGATCCGCATGGGCCGCGTGACAGCTTCGATCCCAACGAACCGGAACTTCCTAAGCGTGTGCAGCGCGGCGGGTCTTTCATGTGTAACATCAACTATTGCGAGGGCTATCGCTGCGCCTCGCGGATGAAAGGCGAACCCTCGTCGGGCGCGTTTCATTGCGGATTCCGGACTGTGCTTTCTCCGGCAAACTACGACGATTTCACCAAGGCTCCCGCCCGACAGACCGAATCAGCCCACTGAGTACCCCGCCCGATGCCTGACCCTTCCTCTGCTTCCGCCGATCACACTCATGCCGACATCGGAATTGTCTGCGCGCTGCCGATCGAGATCGCCGCGTTTCTGGACCGTTGCCAGCACGTCAAGAAATACACGGGGGGCGATTTCCAATTCCGTGGTGGGTTCTACGACGGTATCCGAATCGCCGTGGTCGAATCCGGCATGGGCTTCGCGCGAGCCCGCCGAGCCACGCAAGCGCTGGTCGATGGACACGCGCCGCGCTGGTTGTTGTCGTGCGGCTTCGCGGGAGCGTTGCGTCCCGACATCCCGATCGGTTCGATCGTCGTCGCCGATTCCATCGTCGATCAGCACGAGCAAAACTTGCAGATCGATCTGCACATGCCAGCCGATCCCGCGCGCGGCTTATTCGTCGGCCGATTGCTGACGGCGGACGAGTTGGTCCGCACGGTCGCCTTGAAGAAGCAACTGGCCGAACAATACGCCGCGCTGGCCGTTGATCTCGAAAGCCTCGCCGTCGCGCAAGTTGCTCGTGAAAACAAAACTCGCTTCCTGGCCGTGCGAGTCATCAGCGATGATCTATCGGCCGACTTGCCACCGGAAATTCTGAGCGTCGTCGGCGCGACAGGGAGTGTGCGCTTCGGCGCGGCGATCGGAGCGTTGTGGAAGCGACCGTCCGCCGCAAAAGACATGTGGCACATGCGCGAACAAGCTCAATCGGCCGCCACGCGGCTGGCCACTTTTCTGGATGGAGTCGTCGTTCAATTGCACTCCGCCGCGCAGCCGGCGGCGGTCACCCAGTGAGCATCGCCGCCATCAGGGCTTCTTCTTGCCGAGAATGGAACCACCCGGAAACGCCGAGCCACCTTGCTCGCCTTTGGGAGCTTTCTTCGCTGCTTCTGCCTGGAGCTTCTTCACCAAACCTGGAAACTTCATGACAGGCTTCTTCGCTCCATCTTTCCCTTGGGCACTCTTCACGATGAACTCCTTCGAGACTTTGTTGTGTCCGTTACGAGGCGGAACAATAACGGCTCGCTCCCGCGACGAATACGGTTGGCATCGCCATCGCAACGCATCAACTCAGTCCGTAGCTTCGTCCGATTCATTCGCCTCGAAGACTCCGATCAGTTCTCCCAGGACGACGGTGTAGGTAAGAGTGCCGTGCTCCAAATCGACGTCGGGAAGAAAGTCTTCGTCGAAAGATTTCAGGAGTTTAGGGATTTCGTCCTCGGTCCAGCCGGCGCTTTTCAGCAGGATTACGGTGCCCGATACCGTCCCGCTGGCGAGATAATGCAAATCGACGGCGGCGGATTCTTTGCCGTCGCGCAATAACAAGAATCGCTCGGACGAAGCTGTCCGAAGGGTTCGTTTCCACTGCATCATTTTGCCGCCTTCGCAATGAGTGTTCCGACCAACCCGATCACTCCGGCCGCCAACATGACGGCGCATCCCTTGGCCGGAAGGGTCTTCCGATAACTCAACCCGGTACCAGGAATCGAGAACGTCGTGTATCGCCGCCCTTTGGCATTCGTGCCCACTCGAACCCCGCGCCCGCCCACCGAATAGCCCACGCCCGACTTTCCGACGCTGACTCGAAACGGCCCAAGTCCCACAGATTTTCGGAAGCTCCAACCCATCGCGTCGTTTCGTTGTCGTTGATTGAAAAAAGCACCGGAGCGGGACCGTCAACTCAACACTTCGCGCAACAGGTCATTGTTCGGAAACGGGTGCCCTTTGGACTGCGTGAAGGCTTCGCCGAAGGAGGCACCGATGCTGGCTCCGCGAGCGGCGCTCCAACGGCGGCAGCTTTCGAGGTATTCGTCGACGGCATGTTGCTTCCGCAGCCATTCACGCTGGCTGGCATGACAGGCGAGCATCTTCAGCTTGAGGTCGAACGTGGCGGAGATGTCGAGGATGAATTCCGGCTCGATCGGGCGGCCAAACCAGTCGAGACCTTCGAGAGCGTCCACGAAATACAGGTGCGGAATGTGGTCGGTCGCCGGAGCCGGCTCCCACTGCTGAGTCTTGTAGTTTGGCACGCTGGCATTGAAGAGGGCGTCGCGGACGAGTCGTGAGGTGACTTCGTGATCGGACATGTAATCGACCGGCGGCGCGGTCAGCACGATGTCGGGCCGAGTGCGGCGGATGACTTCGGTGACTCGGCGACGAGCGTCGTTGTCGTGCGTAATGCTCAGGTCGCGAAACTCCAGGCAGAGGTAGTCGGCCCCCAGCAAATCGGCTGCGGCCTTGGCTTCGGCACGGCGTACGGCGGAGATTTCCTCGGGACCGAGTTCCGCCGAACCGCAGTCTCCCGGCGTCATCGTGGCGGTTGTGATGTGGCAGCCGCGCTGCTTGAGCAATGCCAGCGTGCCGGCACATTGGAACTCGATATCATCGGGGTGCGCGTGAATCGCGAGGACTCGCGGAGTGGGGACGCTGCGGTGCATTGCAATCTCGCCTTTCGACAGTTTTCATTGCCGCTCGTAGCCTGACTCTCCGAGTCGGACGGTTTCTTAAGTGCTCGACTCAGAGAGTCGAGCTACGGGGTTCAACGGCATGTGGCACGATAAGTACAAAGACGGAGCACCTCAACCGGCTCAGATCATTCACTGCGGCAAGCTGCCGGCGAGCGTCTTCAGCGACTCGCGCGATGCGGCTCGGTTCGTGGCGGTCGTGATCGCCAATCTGATTCGCGAGAAGAACGCGGCAGGACAAAAGGCGGTCTTGGGACTGGCGACCGGCTCGACACCGATCGGCGTCTATCGAGAACTCGTGCGGATGCACACCGCGGGCGAGTTGGATTTCGCGAACGTCGTGACCTTCAACCTCGACGAATACTGGCCGATGCAGCCGGAATCCGAGCAGTCGTATCACAGCTTCATGTGGGAGCACCTCTTCGGCCACGTCAACATCCCGCAGGAAAACGTTCATATTCCCAGCGGCCTTTCGCGACAAGAAGACGTCGAACGGGAATGTGCGGAATACGAACGGCAAATCACTCAACTGGGTGGGTTGGATCTGCAACTGCTGGGGATCGGACGTGACGGCCACATCGGCTTCAACGAACCGGGCAGCGACCGCAACAGTCGGACTCGATTGGTAGCGCTGGACCCAATGACTCGGCGCGACGCGGCCGGAGATTTCGGTGGCGAAGAGAAAGTCCCCGCTCGCGCAATCACGATGGGGGTGCAAACCATCTGGGAAGCCAAACGCATCTTTCTGGTCGCGCTCGGCGAGAAAAAGGCGTTCGTCATCCGCAAGGCTTTGGAAGGGGAGCCGACTTCGAACGTCCCCGCCAGTTTCTTGCAGAATCATATGAATGCGGCCTTCGTCCTTGATGAGGCCGCGAGTGCCGAATTGACGCAGGTCCGCACGCCGTGGACTGGCGGCCGCATCGTCGATTGGACGCCGACTCTGCAAAAACGCGCGATGGTTTGGTTGTCGCAGGTTTGCCAGAAGCCGCTCTTAAAGCTCGATATGAAGGACTTCTTGCAGCATCACCTGTACGACATCCTGCATCTCGATGGAGGCGCGGCTGCGATTCGCGAGTCCGTCTTTGACGAACTGCTGAAGACCGTCTGCACGAAACCTGGCGGTAACAAGCCGCTCAAGGTGCTGATCTTCAGTCCGCACCCGGATGATGACGTGATCTCGATGGGAGGCACCTTCATCACGCTGGTCAATCAGGGGCATCAGGTGCATGTCGCGTACATGACCGGCGGCAACATCGCCGTTCGCGACGACGCTTGCTTGCGGCATATCGACTACGTTGAGGAAAGTTCGCAGCATCTCGGCGGCTTGAATCCAGAGACAGCCGCTCGATTGAAGAAGTGCCGCGAACTCATCCGCGCCAAGAAGCCGGGCGACCATGACGCTGGCGATGTGTTGACGCTCAAGGGGTTGATCCGCAAGACCGAAGCCATCAACGCCTGCGAGTTGGTCGGCGTTCCCGTCGAGCGACTGAATTTTTTGGAGTTGCCGTTCTATCAAACAGGCAGCGTCAAGAAGCGTGCGATGGGGGAAGCCGACATCAAGATTGTGGCTGACAAACTTCGCGAACTGCGTCCCGATCAGATTTACTTCGCGGGCGATCTCTCTGACCCGCATGGCACGCACCGCGTCTGTGCCCAGATCATCATCGAAGTGCTCGCTCGAATTGATGCCGAGAGTTATGCCCCGGAAGTCTGGATGTACCGCGGCGCGTGGCAGGAGTTCGAGCCTCACGAAATCGAGCGGGCCGTGCCGCTCAGCCCCGAAGTCATGGCCAAGAAGAAGCAGGCGATTCTGCGGCACGAAAGCCAGAAGGATGGGGCCATGTTCATGGGCTCGGACGACCGCGAGTTCTGGATGCGGGCCGAAGACCGGACCAAACAAACGGCTCAGATTTACAACGACCTTGGCCTGCCGGAATTCTTCGCCTTGGAAGGCTTCGTGCGGTACCACGGACAGAAACTGTGATGGTCTGGGAGGGTGTGGGCGGGTTCGCTCGGTCGCTTGAATCCCTCCGGTGAATCGCGATACTCGCCGCCGTTAATGGTCTGCCACTTTCATAAACATGCCGCAGCCAACAGGCTAAATGCGGCCAAGGAGAATGCACATGGCTGAGACTCGAACTGGAGCTGTGACACTTAAGGGTAACCCCGTGACACTCGCGGGAGCGGCGTTGCAGGCGGGCCAAGCCGCGCCGGATTTCAAGCTGCAAGACAACGGACTGGGCGAAGTGACGTTGGCCTCCAGCGCGGGCAAGACGCGAGTCATCGCGACGATCCCGTCGCTCGACACACCCACCTGTCATGCCGAGACCAAGCGGTTCAACGATGAAGTCAAGAACCTGCCGAACGTCGAAGTCCTGGTGGTCAGCATGGACTTGCCCTTCGGGCAAAAGCGCTGGTGCGGGGCCGAGGGCGTGACCAACGTCAAGACGTTGAGTGCTCACCGCTGCTCGAAGTTCGGCGAGGATTACGGTGCTCTGATTTCGGGCGGCGCGTTGGATCGCTGCCTCTGCCGAGCGATCTTCGTGATCGACGGCCAAGGCCAACTCAAGCACGTCGAGTACGTCAAAGAAATCGCCGAGCATCCGAACTACGAAGCCGTTCTGGCTGCGGCCAAGGGGTAATTCAATTCGCTGTTCATCAGCAGTACGACGTCAAACGCCCGCTTCCGTTGTGGAAGCGGGCGTTTTTTGTTGATTCGTCGCAGTTGTGGTTACCTAACCAACGTCTCGACATCCAAGGGGCAGTGTTGGCTGATTCTGCCGCGGTTCACCGTAATTTCAGAAAGACTTTCGACACAGTTGACGGATTCACGCGAGAATGCACGTCAAAGGAATGTCAGTCAGACTCATCGCCGGAGGAAAACGGCGGATTATCGCGGGCTCAGAGTGACTTCTAGGATCGAGGTCGGCCATAGCCGCGGTCGCCTCAAGGAGGAGATGCGATGCTGGTTCTTACGCGAAAAAATGGCGAGTCCGTGCGGATCGCGGACAACATTGAAGTGGTCGTGCTGGAAGTGAAGCACGGCAAAGTTCGCCTGGGGTTTCGCTGCCCCGACGATGTTTCGATCCTGCGGAAGGAAGTCTATGATCGCGACGCCGCCGATGAGCCGCTCTCGCTGATGGACTTCGCCGCTTTGGTCGAAGCCTAGCGACACGCCACCGGCAACTCTGCCGGAAGGGCGAACATGTCTGCACTGTTTCTGACCGAGGATCACGTTCGCGATTTGCTCGACATGCCGATGGCCATTGAGGTCATCGAAGAGCTGTTTCGCGAGTTGTCCAATGGCCGCGCGAAGAATTTGCCTCGGCAGCGTGTGCAAGCCGGCAAGATGCTGCTGCACACGATGTCGGCTGCGTGCGAATACCTGGGCATCGGCGGCTGGAAGGCGTATTCAACCACACGCGCGAAGTCCCGTTTTCACGTCGGACTGTACGACCTCGCGACTGGCGAGATGCTGGCGATCATCGAAGCGGATTTTCTCGGCCAACTTCGCACCGGTGCCGCCAGCGGCGTCGCCACTGAGTTCCTCGCGCGGCCGGATGCGAAGGTCGTCGGGCTGTTCGGAGCCGGGTTGCAAGCGGCTACACAGCTCAAAGCGGTTTGCTCGGTGCGCAAGATCTCGCGAGTCGAGGTCTATTGCCGCGATGCCGCTCGACGCGAAGCGTTCGCCGCGCAGATGTCGGAATACTGCGCGACCGAAGTTGTTCCGGGACATGCTCCCGATGAAGTCGCCGCTGACAAAGACATCGTCATCACGGCGACCACCAGCAAGACTCCGGTCTTCGATGGCCGAGCACTCGACGAGGGAACGCACCTGAACGTCATCGGCTCGAATTTTCTGGCCAAGGCTGAGGTCGATGTCACCGCCATCCGCCGCGCCGACACTTTGATCTGCGATAGCGTTGAACAATGTCGTCTGGAAGCCGGCGACTTCATCCCCGCGATCGAAGCGGGGGTTACGGATTGGTCGCTGATGCACGAACTTGCGGAGATTGTCTCTGGCCGAAAAACCGGCCGAGCATTGCCGGAAAACATCACGCTCTTCAAATCGGTCGGCTTGGCCGTCGAGGATGTCGCACTGGGAGCCAAGCTGCTGCAATTGGCTCGCAATCACCGGCTCGGTACGCCGTTGCCGTTTTGAGTTGGCGGCGAAAGCCTTTCGCGATCATCGGTCGGCTTGGGCGAATACGCCACGCCGGACCGTTTCTGCGATCGTGACGATTGTTCCAGTTCGCTTTCTTTCGGAAACAACTCGGAACAGCGGTTGCTCTTCAGCTTGCCGATTATCGGCTTTCTAAGTGTCAGCGCGAGATGTTGACGACGCTCAACATCAACTGTGCTGAACTTTGATTGGCTGCAGTTCCCGAAAACAAAGTGGTCCGCATCTCTGAATTCGATTTCGAGACGATTGATGTTTCGCGCATTGTCCGCGTGTGAACGTCAATTCGTTTCGTTTGCTTGACGTTGACGGAGTCGATTTCGCCGACGCGCCGAGCATGTTCAATTCTCTTGATGCGCGGTCAACCTGCGGATTCTTCGGCATTTTGAGCGTGATTTCGCTCTGTGGCCGCGCTTCGTACCGCGTCGAGCCGGGGCTTCCGGCACGCGTGCTGCTTTTTGATCCGCCACTCTCACACGGATCGGCTTGCTCCTCGGCAAGTTCACGAAGAGCCGAGCCACGTTTTCTCTCTCACTTAATCTCTCACACACAGGGGACAGGGACATGCTGCGCAATTTTTCCAAGTTGGCTTCGGACGAACACGGTTTCATTATTTCCGCCGAGCTGGTGCTGGTGTTGACCATCGCCGTGCTGGGCATGGTGGTGGGGCTCACCGCGGTGCGCGACTCGATCACGCATGAACTCAATGACCTCTCGCATGCTTTCGGAGCGGTCAACCAGTCCTACAACGTGACTGGTTTGAAGAAAGATCGTTGTTACGGAGACGTCCACGCCTACGTCGCGGGCTTCGGCTTCAACGACAAGTCCGATGACTGCGATTGCAAACCGATCACGTTCCTCGACGTCTACGGCAAGAACGATCCGAGCAACGGCGATCCGCATGAATCGAACGGCTACTAGGACGCTGATTCCAGAGACCTCAAAGCTCGACCGAGATTCGGTCGGGCTTTTTTTGTTGGCAGCGACATTCTTCGTCGAGCAGCCTCGATTGGTGAGAGGTGTTCTCGCCGCTGAAACGTCGAAATGACGATAACGGACGACGGGAGATGCCCTGATGCCCGAACGTCGCCGACCTGTTTCTTCTGCCGCCATCACCACCGCCAAGCCGGCCGATCTTTCGAGCCAGGTGGCAGCGTTTGTGAATTACTTGCAGGCCGAGTGCGGGATGTCGAAGAACACGCTCGCGGCGTATCGGACGGATTTGCTGCAATTCTCCGAATGGTTTCGCGAGCATGGACCGGCAACCGTGCATCAAGTCGATCTAGGTACCCTGACCGGACACTTGCAGTGGCTGCACGAGCGGAAGCTCGCGGCCAGCACGATCGCGCGGCACTTGGTCGCGATCAAAATGTTCTTTCGATATCTCGTGCTCGAAGGAATTCTGGCCGAGAGCGTCGCGGACCTGATGAACTCACCGAAGATGTGGCAGAATCTGCCGAAGGTGCTCTCGCCGGAGTCGATCAATCGGCTGATCGCCGCTCCGGCTGCTGAGGATCGGCAGCCACTGCGCGATCGGGCGTTGCTCTGCCTGTTGTACGCGACCGGCTGTCGAGCTTCGGAAATCTCGAATCTGAAAGTGCAGGACGTCCGGCTCGACGAAAACTTTTGTCGTTGCCTGGGCAAGGGAAATAAAGAACGAATTGTCGGTCTCAACCCAGTCGCGCGGTTGGCGTTGGAGGCGTATCTCGAACACGAACGGCCGCAACTTGTCGGCCGTCGTGAGGCCGATTGGCTGTTTGTGACGCGGCGCGGGACCGGGCTAAGTCGGATCATGATTTGGCATCTGGTGAAGAAGTACGCGGCTCGCTCGGGGTGCAGTAATCAGGTCAGTCCGCACACGTTTCGACACAGCTTCGCGACGCACATGCTCGCCGGTGGTGCAGAGATTCGTGCTCTGCAAGAACTGCTGGGGCACGCGAACATTGCGACGACGCAGATTTACACTCACGTCGAGCACTCGCGGCTGAAGGCGGTGCATGCTCGGTGTCATCCGCGCGGCTGAGGCTGACGCCGCACCGCTCGCCTAAAAATGGGTGAGCCGGCAGGGTTTGCCTGGCTTCCGGGACTGACACGTTCGGAATGGCGGGCACGACTTGTGTCTCGCGAGTGACCGTCATGGCGTTTCCATCCGCTTCGGTCACTGCTTCCGACGATCAACCGAGGAGGACCGTTTTCCGTTCGGAGCAGCGACCATGCGAGTTCGATCCACGAGCGTGCTGTGCGGCGTGTTGGTGCTGATCAGCGGCTGGCTTGCGTTTGATCGCTTGCACGCTGACCCGCGACGCGGCCCAGACTTTGACCTGGACGCCGGCACGAACTCGCTGCGGGATGCCGGCCGAGTGATGTCCAAGATCGCCAAGCAGATTTCGCCGAGCGTCGTCCACATCGAGAGCATTCACCGCACGGTCCTCCGCGGCGAGGTGGAAGAGACCGGATCGGGCGTGATCGTGCGTGGCACGCACATCGCCGGGGACTATGTCGTCACGAATCGGCATGTCATCACGGCGGCGAAGTTGACGGAAATCAAAATCACTCTGCCCGACGGCCGGCAGGTGCATCCGGAACGAGTCTTGGAAGACGAAGCGTCCGATATCGCCGTGATGAAGGTCGTGGCAGATGGACTGACGGCCGCGACCTGGGGAGACAGCGACGAGACCGAAATCGGGCATCCGGTGCTGGCGGTCGGGAGTCCGTTTGGCCTGAGCCAATCGATCACGTTTGGGATCATCAGCGCGAAGAGTCGCCGGTCGTTGAAGCTCGGCGACCGCGGTGTCCTCAATCAGGATTTCTTGCAAACGGACGCCGCGATCAATCCCGGCAACAGCGGCGGGCCATTGATCGACATGAGCGGCCGAATCGTCGGCATCAATACGGCGATCGCATCAAACAGCGGCGGCAATGAAGGGATCGGCTTCAGCATTCCCAGCAATCTGGTCGCCCGCGTTGTCGATCAACTGCTGGAATACGGAAAGGTCTATCGGGCGTATCTCGGAGTGAAGCTGGACCCGGAGTTTGACATCACCAAAGCGCGCGCATTGAAGCTGGATCGGGCACGCGGTGCGCGAGTGCTCTCCATCTATCCGAACACCCCGGCTGCGCGAGCCAAGCTGCAGAAGGACGACGTGATTCTGAGCTTCGACGGCATCGACATTCACGACGAGAACCATCTGATCAACGTCGTGAGCTTGTCGCCGGTTGGCAAGAAGGTCCGGCTGACGGTCATGCGGCGTGGCGAGAAGATGACGGTGCAAGTCGATCTCAGCGACCGATCCGTTGCCGAGGACGATTCACCTCCGTCGCCGGCGAAACCACAGCAAAGCAAGACGGACACCAAAGTCGAACTGATGAGCTTGCCGTCGGACCGGTCGCAACTGTCGAATTCATTCGATTTGAAATTTGAAATCTCAGATTTGAAATTTCAGATGACGATTCGCCGCGAGCCGTCGAATCAGTAGCCGCGCTTCGCCAGAACGCGGGAGGCCCGCACTCTGGCGAGTGCGGCTACGGCGTGAATTTCAAAACTCGATCCGCCGCAGCATGCGGCAGAAGTAGTCGAGCAAACCCTGAGTGTTCACGTCATCGACCACTTCGATGTTGTCGCGCCAGCGGCGACAGGCTCGGCGGTCGAAGACGGTGACGCCGCGGCAGAGGCCGACTTGTGTTTCGACATCGACCGCCATCGAGGTGGTGTGGACCAACCGGTCTTGGGAAAACGCAGCCAACGCCACCGTCTCGCGCAACGAAAAGCCTTCGCGGCCCAGATGCTCGTGCGAGGCTCGCAGTCCGAATTGCAGCCATTCGAGGATCGCCTTGCCGGCACGTCCGATGCCGACATCTGACAGTCTCGCGAACAGGTCGTAGTTAAGCACGAGTTGCTGCGCGGCATCCAGCGGCACGAGCGTCTTCGTCGCGGGGGACTTCAAGACGACTTGAGCCGCTTCGGGGTCCGCGAAGATGTTGAACTCGGCCGCAGCCGTCGCATCGCCTCCAGCAGCGATGGATCCACCGAGGCAAATGATCTCACGCAACAGCGACAAGAATTCGGGGTCGAGTTCTTGTGCGGCCAGCACATTGGTCAGCGGGCCAAGCGTCAGTAGCGTGATCTCTTGCGGGTGCTGCCGTACGAGTTCGATCAGAAGCTTGACGGCTTCATGGGACTTGTGCAGTTCCGCGACCGGCACGAATTGGTCGCCGAGTCCCGTGCGGCCGTTGAGAAAAGCCGGATCGACGTAGCCGGGCATCAGGCCACCGCCGGGCAGCGGCAACTCCGCGTCAGAGGATCCCAGCCGAGGCCATTTATCCGGGTCGATCAATTCAATGACTGTTTGCAAATTTCGGGCGGCGGTCGCTCCCGAAACGCATCCGGCCGTGGCCGTCACCGCCAACAAATCCACTTCCGGGTCCAGCAGCGCGATTGCGACCGCGAGGGCATCTCCGATGCCCGGGTCGGCGTCAATGATGAGTTTGCTGGGCACGGGCGGCATCCTTGAAAAGAAACGCGGAGACGTGAATGGAACGGATTGTAGGGCTCAGATTTTTTCAGCGTCAATCGGCGGAAAACCAGGTCGTCGGACAGCTCGCCGCGAGAAGCCAACTCCGAATGGCGGTCACTTTAGCCGATCAGCCGGAACGCGCTAGCGTCTGATTTTCTGGAAATTGCGTGAACCGGACGTTAGCGCGTTCCCGCTGATTTGCTCTATGTCATCGGCGGTTCGACCGGCACGACCGACACGAGACGCAAATCTCGCCAAGCAATGTCTGCCGCGTAATAAACCTTTTTTGACCGGTGCCGCGATACGACCTAAGTAGTGTGGTGATCCGCGTTGTCCCGCTGTGGGCACGCAGGACGTGCGCCGGAAGTGGAAAGGCTTGAATACCGTGAATTATCTCCGAAGCATCACCAACACCATCACTGGCACCATCACCGATGAAACGGGGCGAGTCGTTGCCGCATTAGTCGCGGGTCAGGCCCTGTGCTTGGCGATTGGTTGCAGCCTCAGCGCGATGTGGGGCTGGTCCCCTATTCTGGCAGTGATTCTGGGAATCGGCTTGTTGGCCGCGATGACTGCTCAAGGGGCGGCGCTGTGGAAGGGTTTCGGACGTCGGCATTCCATCTCTCAGAAACTTCAATTGGAAGCGGAGGCTCGTGCGGAGCGTGACCGGGCCGATTTGCTCTGTACGCAGCAAGCCGTGATGTTTGGTCTGGCCCACTTGGCCGAGTGCCGCGATCCCGCGACGGGGCAGCACCTGCGTCGCATGAAACATCTCGCTCGCGAATTGGCCGAGGCTGTGTCCAAGCACCCCAAGTTTCAAGCGACCGTCAACATCGATTTTCTCAAGCAGATTGAAATCAGTGCGATGCTGCACGACATCGGCAAGGTCGGCATCGCGGACGAAATCCTCCTCAAACCGGGCAAGCTGACGATGGATGAGCGCCGCGACATCGAGCAGCATCCGCTGATCAGCAGCCAATGCTTGCGGCGAATCGAGGAAAAGCTGGGGAAGGCCAACTTCTTAACAATGGCTCACGAGATCGCCTTGTACCATCACGAGCGTTGGGATGGTCGCGGCTATCCGTTCGGCCGACGCGGAGACGCGATTCCGATTTCGGCTCGCATCGTGGCCATCGCGGATGTCTACGACGCCTTGGTTTCCGAACGAGTTTACAAGCCCGCGTTCCCGCATGAGCAATGTGTGGAGATGATCCGCCAGGGAGCCGGCACACAGTTCGACCCGGATTTGGTCGAAATCTTCCTGACCATCGAAGGCCGCTTCGCCGACGTGTCGCAACGTATCCGCAAGCTGGACCCGACGCTGTCGATGTGCTCCTACATGTTCCCCACCGACCGGAAATCGAGCCGGGCGATTCAAGAAAGCTTCGGAACCCTCGACGAGGTGTTGCAGAAGCTCGACTTGGAAACGTCTCCGCGGCTGGATCGCGTTGCGAGACCCGGTCGTTGATCACCGGACGCCGGCTAAGAACATTCAGTCGAGCGGGGCGGCGTCAGCCCAATGGCATCGACTTGAGATTGATCGCCATTGACATAAGTTGCGCCCGGGTTTGACTCCTTTTGAAAGGAGTCAAAATGGCATGAGAAGCAGCCAACTGCAGTCGTCGAGTGCTCAGGCCGAGGCGGGATTCGATCGTGCGTTTGAGCGGTTGCAACAGATCGTCGATTGGCCGCAACTTGATCAAGAATATCCCCTCCGTGGGAATGCCGTTTTTATTGATAGCGTCGTGTTGCGGATGCTGCTGTCTCAGCGGATGTGCCCGGATAATACGCTTCGCAGGAATTAGCCGCGCGGCGCTAGCCCCGGTTTTCCGGGACGAACCGGGGCTAGCGCC
>CAMDPX010000174.1 GCA_945905295.1 Planctomyces sp. SH-PL62
GGAATCCCACCAGTGGATCGACCTCACTCCCGCTCAATGGCACGCCAAGTTCCAACTCACCCTCAACATCGCCCAACAAAAAAAACTCCCGATCCGTCCTCACCGCAGCTATCCCAGACAAGCTCTCCCAAAACGTTCAAAATCCACCATTGGAACTCGAAAGACCAAACCCAATGCGACAAAGTAAGTGCCATTGGGCTGACGCCACCCCGCTCGCCAGAATCTGCCGTACGACTTTCAACCGTGCAGACCCTGGATGACCGTCTCCAGAAACTCGCGCGCGCGTCGAGCCAGTCCGTCAATCTCTTCGGGGCGAGTCGGGCGCAGCTTGGGAGCGGAGATGTTTTCACAACACAACGGCATCGCTCGGCCGGTGAAGGCGACGTTGTGGAGCAAGCGATAGTGGTCAATCTCACCGAGACCGGGGCCGCAGTCTTGGTCGACGGGAAACATCCGGTGGTCTTTGATGCAGAAGCTGCGGATCGACTCGGCACACGTCTTGATGTCATCGAGCGGATTCACTTTGCCGCGCGTGTAGTCCATCACATTGCCGGCGTCGTAGTTGACCTGAATGTTCGCGTCGGCCACTTCGCGGACGATCTCACCGGTCAACTCGCCGGTTTCGCCGTGCTGTTTGACGACGATCAACACGCCGTGATCGCGAGCGATCGGGCCGAGTTGCTTGAATCGCTCGACCCAAACTTTTCGATTCGGCCCCTGCGTGTGTCCGAACGTCAGCACCTGTGGAATGCCCGCCGCCTCCGCTTGCAGGATGCGAGCGGTGAGCACCTCGATCCCCTTCGGATGTTCGGGATAGATGCCGGAGAACATCATCAACGGTTCGAGTCCGAGATCGCGGCAACGGGCTCCGAGTTCCTTCGCCTTCTGCGGCGGAGCCTCGGCCGGCATCACGGGGACACCTTTTGATTCGCCATCTTCTTTGTGTGTCGTGCCCCACGCGACATGCTTGTAACCCGCCGACTTGAGGCCCGTCAGAGCACGCTCCAACGGATATTGATTGTAAGGGAGCGTCATGCAGGCGATCTGAAACTTCGTCGGAGTCTTGCTCGCAGCTTGGTCATCCGCGGCGTGCGTCACCGATACGCGACCAAACGCCGCACCTAGAACTCCCGCTGTTCCCCATTGAAGCCATGACCGCCGCGAAATCTGTGTGACACATCGATCCTGCAACTCGAACATCGTGATCTCCTTCCGCTCGCAATGAATCGTGTTCCTATTCGTCGTCTCCTTCGATTCGTCGGGCTCTTCCGAATTCGTCCCGACGAATGGAAGGAGACGACGAATGATCTCTGCGACACTCATACAAACTTTGTTTGGCCGGGGACCGCGACAGGTGGTACGGGCAACTCCACATCCCAGTCGTAGCGCGGTGGGGTGAGGTCTTCTTGCGAGTTCAACGCCATCTCCCAAGTGATGGCTTGGCCGGTGTAGGCGGCCATGCGGCCCATGATGGCGATGAGCGTGCTGCGCGCCATGTACTCGCCGTTGTTGAGCGGCTTGCCGTTGCGGATGCTGGCGAAGAATTCGTCGTGCTCGGTCTGATACATCTGGTTCTCCGGACCTTCGTAGATCCATTCGTTGGTCGTTTTGATGCGCATCCCTTTGCGGCGTTCGGAGAGTTGAGCTTGGCCCTTCGTGCCGAAGACCTGAGCGCTGATGTCGTTCTTGCAGCCGACTTGCTGACGGCAGTTGCTGAACAGCTTCGCTCCGCCGGCGAATTCGTAGGTCACTGAGAAATGGTCGTAAATGTGGCCGAACTCCGGCCCCGTTCGCTGCTGCCGACCACCCATTGCCACGGCGGAAATCGGATGGGCGTCCTTCATCACCCAACTGCACACGTCCAAGAAATGCACATGCTGCTCGACGTTGAAGTCGCCCGACAGCCAAGTGAAGTAGTACCAATTGCGCATCTGCCACAGCATGTCGGACCAGTCCGGCTGTCGCGGCTTGACCCAGATCGGACCGCGATAGTCGTTGGCGATCAGCGTGGTGATCTCGCCGATCTCGCCTTCTTGCAGACGCCGCACGGTTTCTCGGAATCCGTTGTCGTATCGCAGGCAAAGACCGGAGACGACTGACAGCTTCTTCTGCTTCGCCAACTCGCACGTCGCCAATACCGAGCGAACTCCCGGCGCATCGACGGCGACCGGTTTCTCGGCGAACACATGCCGTCCCGCATCGACGGCCGCCTTGAGTTGCATGGGGCGGAACTGCGGAGGGGTGCAGAGCAACACGACATCGCAAGCGGCGATGACTTTCTTGTACGCGTCGAAGCCGATGAATTGCCGCTCTTTGGGAACGTCGATCTTAGGGGCGAGTGCTTCGTCCTTCTGAAGCGAGGACAGACTCAGGTCGAGCCGATCCTCAAACGCATCGGCCATCGCCCACAGTTTGATGTTCTTATCCGCCTTCAACGCTTGAGCGGCGGCTCCGCTGCCGCGTCCGCCGCAGCCGATCAGACCGACTTTCAGCGTGTTGTCGGTAGTTTGCGCCTGCGATGATTCGCCAAGTTGAGCGACCAGCGCAGTGGCGATCGCCGTTGAAGTGGATGCTTGCAGGAATTCACGTCGCGTGGGATGTGTCATGACGTTGCTCCGTTGCGAATTTGGTTGGAAGAAGGTGCCCGACGAATGGAAGGAGACGACGAATGGGCTGCATTTCACATTCGTCGTCTCCTTTCATTCGTCGGGATCATGGCCGCGTTATTTCTTCAAAGGATGCAATTCGAACTTGCGGAAGAAGATCTCGTGTCCCTCGGATTGCAGCAGGATCTTGCCGGAGGCGGGAACGGTCTCGAAGCATTGATTGACCGTCACGCCGTTGATGAGGACCGTGATCCGATGACCTTCGCAAACGCATTCGACTCGCGTCCATTCATCGCGTGGGCTTTCGACGTCTTGCTTCCCGCGTGTGTCGAGCAACTCTTTGAAGTCCGGATCGTGCAGCGTCCACCAGAGTTGGCGGCCCGTGAAGGTGAGCACCTCGCCCCCCTTCTTCCAACGCGGTCGCTTGTCCGGACCGAGTGCGATTTCGCTTTTGAACGAAACGGGGATGACTTCGTCTTTGACCTTACCGCGGATCGGAATCAAATCCCCCGCGCAGCCCTGAGCGAGTTGGCATTCGATGGAAGCCATCCAGGCTCCGTTCCCCGCGTTGCCGTCGGGGCCGGTCGCGTGCAGTAAGACGCCGGAATTGCGGACGTACTTGCCGCCGTCGGTGCGCTGGCCCCATTTGTATTCGACGGATAAGTGGTAATCGCGGTACTCCCGCTCGGTGGCGAGATAGCCGTTGCCCTCGCCGGAGACGTGGACCACTCCGTCTTGAACGGTGAAGACTTTCTTAGAGTCATTGCGTTGGCCGTCTTTGGTCCATGCGTATAAGCCGTCGAGATCTTTGCCGTTGCAGAGGCGAATGACTGCGTCGGTCGGGCTGATCGCGGTGCGATCGTCGGCGACAGCAGTTGCGGACAAGATGCTGATGAGGATTAAGAGGCGAGCCATGATGCATTCCTGAGGAAGGAGCCCGACGAATCGAAGGAGACGACGAATGGGCTGCATTTCACATTCGTCGTCTCCTTTTATTCGTCGGGCTCTTTCATTCGCACCCCACGAATCAAAAACCGATTCTTTCCAAACACCACGATCAATCCGATTCGGCAACCGGTGAGCTTCAAATGAGTCTGCATTGTCCGCACGGCCCGTGCGGAGACCTCGTCGTAGATCGCTTCGACCTGCACGCACACTCGATCATCGACCACGAACGGAGTGATTCGGCTGGAGGGTAATTGACGCTCACGGAACGTCGGCAGCACATCCGGTTGGCCAATGCAGAGGCAGCCACGATGCCGCAGTTCGATGGAGACCAGGTTGCGATAAGTGGTGTCGGCGTAACCCAAGCCAATGCTGCGATGAATCTCCAACAGTGCTTCGCGAATCTCGCGCAGCAGCGGGCGGTCTTCGAGACGGAGCAACTCTTGAATGAAGCTGTAGTCCTCTTCGGGAATCGCCTCGATCGGCGCAAACGGAAGTCGCTCGACGATGCAGCGATCCATCGCCATGTTGACCAGCAGGCCGAGCTGCCAATTCCAGCACTTCAAGTACGACAACAACTGCGTGAAGTTGGCTTGAGCAAATCCTTCGGGAAGATGCTTCAGTTCCAGGACGATGTGCTCGGCGACCAGCAGATCAGGCTCGAAGACGTCGGCGACCTCGCCACGATAGATCAGCTCGCGGCGCGTTGCCGGCGTTGCGACAAACGGAATGCCGTCGTGCATCAGCCGCAATTCAATCGCCTTCTGATAACACTCCTCCCGCACACCCGGTCCGACTTCGTTATGAACGTCGAAGAGGCAGCCGACGATTCGATAGGACAACTCTTTGTGGATGATCTTGTCAGGCATCGCGTCCTCCTGGAGGCGAATCTATTGGGAAGGTGCCCGACGAATTTAAGGAGACGACGAATGGGCTGCATCCCTCATTCGTCGTCTCCTTCGATTCGTCGGGCTCTTCCTCAAAAGTCTCTAGTTCGTTTTGACGTCGTAAGCCGTCAGCGACTCCTGATCGCGCAGATACATTCGCCCGCCGGTGACGATGACGTGAGCCCACGACGGTCGGCCGTGGCCTTGGATCTTGAAGCGGCCGCGCTCGCGGTACTCTTCAGGATTCGCTTCGGCCAGGAAGACTTCGTGGTTCTCGCCCAGGATGTAGAGCATCCCGTCGGCGACGCAGATCGAGCCCTTGCTGGCTCCACGAGCTTGCCAGGCGATGCGGCCGGTCTTGAACTCCATGCACATCAGCGGGCCGTCGCCAGCCGAGTACATGTAATCCCCAACCTTCACGATCCCGCCGTGATGGCAACGCATCTTCTTCTCGAAGTACACCTCTTCGGCCATTTGAGCACTGCCGGCTCCGGTGATCCTCGCGAGGCCACCACCCGTGCCGTAGCCGCTGGAGGCGAAGACGAGGTTGTCCTCGACGATCGGTGCGCAGCAATTCGCCGTGCCGTTGGCGGGCGAGGTGTAACGCCACAGCGACTTGCCCTCCGCCAGCGAGACGCCGAACACGCTTTGATTGGAGAACTGCACGATCTGCTTCTCGCCGTTGATCTCGGCGATGACCGGTGAGGAGTAATGCGCGTTCTCGGTCAATCCCTTGCTCTGCCAGACCAGCTTGCCGTCGAGCTTATTCAGCGCGACGAGCGTCCCGCCCTTCCCTCCCGGCGTGACGATCACCAATTCGTCGGTGATCAACGGAGATTCGGAATAGCCCCAGCCGGGAGTCCCGCCACCGAAATCGGTGCGCAGGCTGACGTACCAAATCGTCTTGCCGGTCGCGGCTTCGAGACACGCGAGGTCGCCGTTGCCACCTTCAACGTAGACTCGATCACCATCCACGGTCGGCGTGCCACGCGGGCCGTCTCCCATGCCGTTGCGATAGCCACCGACCATCCCGCGCAGTTCAGCCGGAGTCATCACGCCGTCGCCGCTGATCTTGTTGGCAACGTAGTAGCGACGCAGTTCTTCGATCGCGATGACTCCATCGCGTCCGATTTCGTACTTGGCGAAGAACGTGAGGATCTCTTCCGCCGTGAGTTGATTGTCTCCCTTGCTGGTCGCGGGATCGGGGAGATCCATGCGACCAAAGTGGCGATCGAGCACCGTGCCCTGGGCTTCCTTACGCGAGATGAATCCATCTTCGTCTTGATCGAGTTCTTTCATAGCCGTCTCGGTGCGCTGCTTCGCCAACGCGATCGGATCGGCTGCCTTGTCCGAGACGTCGATGCGATCAAATGTGTCGCGCAGCAAGTTGCCGGCTTCGACGAACGTCAGCTTGCCGTCGCCGTCCTTGTCCAACTCTTTGAAGAGCGCGGTGGAGCGCCGCTCGGCAACCACGTCGACGGGATCGGTGCCCGGCTTGTCGGATTTATTCCAGTCCCAACCAAATCGACCGAGCGCTTCCACTTCGCTGATCACGCCATCGCCATTGCGATCGAGTTGCTTGAGTTCGTTTGCGATGCGCGTCTCCAACAACGAGACGACCGGAGCCGGCTGCACCGCCCACAACGTGCGGCCGTCCTTCGCATCGAGCGCGATGATGTGTTCGACGCCATCGAGATCGCCCTGAGTAAAGATGACGCCGTCCTTCACCGCGATCGACGAATAGCCGACCCCCACCGAGTTCACTTGCCACAGCGACTTCGGACCTTCGCTTGGCCACTCCTTGAGCAATCCCTTGTCGAGGCTGATGCCATCCCGGTTCGGCCCGCGCCACTGCGGCCAATCACCGGGCTTCGACGGCACCTGAGCCGCTCCTTCAGCCACGAACCACGACAACACACACGCGGCTGCGACGCAAACCACAGTGACTCTCATCAGCGGGACTCCTTGAGGAATTAAGCAGCCCAGGTCGTCATCAAGGCAATTGATGAATTCCAAGCCGCGGCGGGAAGGGCGGCATTGTGATGCAGAGCGAGGGAAATTGCAGCAACCAACAACCATCGTGGTGCGGCAACAAATCTCCGCTCAAACTGCTCTCCGTTGGGCTTGCCCCAACGGGAGCACGACTGATCGCTACCAACAACTCTGTGAAGAGTTTGGCTCTCCGTGCGGCTTGTCCCATTGGTATCTACACAACTCGAGAAGGTCGGCAATTGCACCATCTCTGCGCTCTTCGCTTCTCTGCGGTCAAGGTGACGGCAATGCCTCCATTTACCGCAGAGAAGCGAAGAACGCAGAGGTAAGACGGACACGATTGGATCGGGTTCGCAAAATTGTGTAGATGCCAATGGGACAAGCCCCACGGGGGCGTTTTCACACGAGGGTTTTCTGTAGCTGCCAGTCGTGCTCCCGTTGGGACAAGCCCAGCGGAGAGCAATCGTGTCTTGATCCAATACTTTGAGACCGGCACACTCGCGACAACGTGGTTGATGATCCTGGTGCCGACGTTCAAGGAATCATTTCATGACGAATACCGAACGTGACAAGCAGGTCAAGCAGGCTGAAGAATTGCTCTTCGCAGGTCCGCCGCAGCGGAGTGTTGCCAAAGAATTGTTCGCGGGGCGATTCGCCTCCGAATTGCTGCTGCCATATCCACGTCTGTCCGGGGCCGAACAACTCAAGGTCGATGACTCGCTCAGCGAACTGCGAGCGTACTGCGACGAGCATCTCGATCCGGACGCGATTGACCGTCAGGCCGATATCCCGCGCAGCGTGATTGATGGACTGGCGCGGCTCGGCGTGTTGGGGATGACGGCGCCTGAAGCGATGGGCGGGCGCGGCTTCTCGCAACTGGCTTACTGCCGCATCCTCGAAGAGTTGGGCGGGCGCTGTAGCGCGACGTCGATCTTCGTCAACGCGCATCATTCGATCGGTATGAGGGCGCTGCTGCTGTTTGGCACCGAGTCGCAACAGCAACGTTGGTTGCCCGATTTGATTCACGGCCGCAAGCTGGCAGCGTTCGCTTTGACAGAACCGGAGGCGGGATCGGATGCGAGCAATGTGCAGACTCAGGCAAAGTTGTCGGCAGACGGTTCGCATTACGTGCTCAACGGCGAGAAGCGCTACATCACCAACGGCGCGATTGCCGATGTGCTGACGGTGATGGCTCGCACGGTGGTCCCCGGCCGCAGCGACACGGCGGTCACGGCGTTTCTGGTCACGCCCGACTTGCCGGGCTTTCGCGTGGTCGAGCCGCGTATGGAGAAGCTGGGCATTCGTGGCACCGCGACCGCCAAGCTGGCGTTCGAGAACATGCCGGTCCCGAAAGAAAACATCCTCGGCCCGCTGGGAAAAGGATTGAAGGTCGCGCTGACGGTGCTCGACTTTGGCCGCACGACGTTCGGAGCTTGCTGCACCGGCTCGGCGAAGACCTGCCTGCGATTGGCGACCGAACACGCTCGCGTGCGGAAACAATTCGGCCGCACGCTGGGCGAGTTCCCGCTCGTGCAAAAGAAGCTGGCTCGCATGGCGGCGTGGACCTACGCGATGGAAGCGATGACCAGCGTCACCGCCGGCCTGATTGATCGCGGCCTCGAAGACTACATGCTCGAAACGGCGATGCTGAAAGTGTGGAGCACGGAGCGGCTGTGGACGATCGTGAACGATGCGTTCCAGATTTACGGCGGAGCCGCGTACTTCTGCGACCGGCCGCTCGAACGCATGTTGCGCGACGCGCGGATCAACCAGATCGGCGAAGGAGCCAACGAAGTACTGACATCGTTCATTGCACTCGTCGGCATGCGCGAACCGGGCGAGCGGCTGCGCTCCGTGTGGGAGGCGCTGCATCATCCGTGGCATGGCTGGGGGACGCTCGGCCGCTTCGTGTCGGAAGAAGTTTCGCGCCGGTTCAATCGTCCCGCCGTGCCGGTGCAGTCACCGGTGTTGGTGCCGCACGCCGAAACGCTCAGCCGCTTGATCCACCGCTTCGGGCTGACCGTCCAGAAATCACTGATCCGTCACCGCGAGGAAATCTTGGAACGACAACTCGTGCAAGAACCGATCGCCGAGGCAGCGATGGAACTGTTCGCGTCATGCTGCGTGCTCGCACGCCTCGACGCCGACCGTGGGGCAGGTTTGCAACCTGCCGCGAACTTGTTCCTACAACAGTCCGCTCGCCGAGTCCGCGAAGCGCTGCTGCGCCTTCGCGACAACGACAACTCCGCGATTGAAGAGACCGCACGAGCGGTCCTGTAGGTCAGGCTTTCCAGCCTGACCCTGCGGTGCGAATCATCGATTTCCGGACTTGGAGCACGTTTTTAACGTGCTCGTCACGGGCAGGTTAAGAACGTGCCCACTTCGTTGCGGCTCTGCTTCGTTATCGTTGGGCGCGTCCTATTCGATGTTGCAGTTCGGCAGTGCCTTTTTCAAATCGGAGATGCCATCAGCGGTCACCTTGCTTCCATTCAGGGAGATGACGGAAGTTCCAACCGTCGTCTTGAGACCTTTGAACTTTTTCAGTTCTTGAAGTCCCTTGTCGGTGATCTGGCTGTTCTCGAATCCCAGGAAGGTCAGGCTTTCCATATTCGCGAGGCCAGCGACCGTGGAGTCATCGATTCCCTGGGAATACAGACGGTGCAACTTTTTGTGCCCGGCGATTGCGGCGACGTGTTTCTCGGTCAGGCGCACGTTGCCGATATTGAGCAACTCCAACGGTAACTGCTGCAGTTCCTCCAAACCTTCAGGCGTGAGGTTCGGGCATTCCATCAAGTGCAGAGCGCTGACTCCCTTCAAAAGGCCAAGGTTCCTACCCGTGATCTTGGGGGCGCGACTGATTGAAAGTTGTTTTAGTTTCTTCATCGCGGCCAAGTCCACCACCATGGAGTCGTCCATCGATTCGGGGCTGATTTGGAAATCGTAGACGTCAGCCAATTCGGGAAGTCGAACGAGCATTGCCAATCCAGCCGCCGTCAGCTTTCTTCCTGGGAATTGAAAACGCGCCAGTTGCTTTGACCCACTGATATTCTTCGCGAGTTGGTCCACAAACTCGTCTCCGAGTTCCTCGTGTTCTGGCGCATCGAACTGGATGAAGTAGAGGTGAAACTTTTCTGCGGGAAGGGGTTGCCCTGGCTGCAGGGTGAGGAGCGGGTTGCCATCTTTTCCCAAGTCGAGTTTCGGTGGATGGTTCAGTGATCGCAGCCACTCCGTGGCGCGGCGGTCTGCGTCTGGTGCGTCCCATTCGATCTTGCAGTCCGGCAGGGCCTGTTGCAGATCGGCGACTCCGGCGGCGGTGACCGTGGTCTCTCGAAGATCCAAGGTTCTCAGCGCCTTGATCTGTTTGAGTTCCAACAGCCCCTTGTCGGTGACCTTGGTCGCTCTAATATCCAAGGTCTTCAGGGACTTGATTTGTTTGAATTCCGACAGCCCGTGATCGGTGATCGGATTATGGGGGATGCGGAGCGTCTCGAGTTTCTCCATTGTGGCTAGATGCCGAAGCATGCCGTCATCGACCTTGCATGCATGTAAACCCAGTTGGCGCAACTTCAATTTGGCCATCGCCATCATGTGCCGCTCGGTGCAAGTGATGGTGTTGAAGTTCAGAATCTCTAGCTTCGGTAGCTGCGTCAATTCCTCCACAGCCGTGGCACTGAGCGAGCCTACTTGCCACTCGATTTCCCTCAGGTCGGCGCACGCCTTGAGTTCGCCAATCCCTGCTCCGGTGAGGTGTGATTCTGCGACGATCGTGAGCGCTTTCAAGTCTGACAGTTTGGCCAGAAGTGGAAAGACGCCTTCGTCCATGCCCCGATCACAGCATTTGAGAAGGATTGCGGACGCCTCTGAAAATTCCGGCATCGCAACGAGCTTGGCAAACCCGGCAGTCGTCAACGTGTCACTGTTGATCCACACCTCACGGGCTCGAATCCCACCGATTTTTGCGGCCAATTCCTCTGCGAGACGATCGCCCAGTTTGTTGATGATCGGCCCAGCCAGAGACATGGTGTGAACGTGGAACGGCACTGCAGGTAACTGGCGATTTCCCGCGTATGTCATTTGTCCGCCCACGACTACCGTCAGGTTGACCGGACCTTCGTGGAGTGACAGAAGCCATTCCGCCGCTCGCCGGTCAGCATCAGAGTTCGCTTCGCCAGCGGGCTTCGTGCCTTTCGCGGCCATTGCTCCCGTTGGCTTCATGGTGATCGTGACGATGGCCTTCTTGTTGCGATTGACCGTGACCTGCTTATCGTCGATCTGAACTTGATCGCCTCCGCCCGTGAGTTCAACTTTGTACTTCCCCTCCTTGATGCCGATCTTCCAGCCGTTGGCTTCGCTCGCCACTTCCGCCGCGCCGTCGCCGGTCACGTTGATTTTGATGTCCTTCTTCACGTCAGCCGCAAGATCGTCGGGAATTTCGACGATGACTTCGCCGTTCGGAGTCTTGAGCGACAACAAGATCGCTCCGAGCAGAACAACTCCCGCGACCGCCGTTGCGATTACGAGGGGGAATCGCTTCCGTCCAGAGTTCGCGGGACTGGTCATCACCGGCTGCGAGACCGCCAACGCCTTGGTGCTGGCCTCTTGCGCAATTCTTTCTTTGACACTCGCAAGGTCGATGACGTTGGTGGCTTCCAGATTTGTGTGGTCCGAATCACCCGCGATCAGCGCCGAAAGGTCCGCTCCCACGGCATATGGCTTAAGTGCCACAACGACTTCGGCCGGGGAGGCGTACCGATCCTTCGGTTCGCGGGCGATCATCCGATGAACGATCGCCGCCAGTTCCGGACTGAGGTCCGGTCGACGCTCGCGGATGGAGGGAATCGGCTCGGTTGCCAAGGCCATCAGCTTTTGCATCAACGTCGTGTACGGTCGACCTTGGAAGACTGAGCCGCCCGTCAATAAGGCGTAAAGCGTCGCTCCCAAAGAATAGATGTCGGCTCGCGCATCGACGGTGTGGCTGTCTTTCGCCTGCTCGGGGGGCATGTAGTCGATGGTCCCCATGATCTGGCCGTCGCTCGTCAGCCCACCTTCGTCGGGCGTGGAAGACCCCGCCAGCAACGCGAGTCCAAGGTCCAACACCTTGACGACCGGCGGACCAAATTCCTGCTCGGCCAGCATCAAGTTCGCCGGCTTGATGTCGCGATGAACCATCCCGCGCGAATGAGCCGCATGAAGCCCCATCGCCGCTTGAGCCACCAACTCACACGCATCTGCCACTTTCAATTTGCCTCGCTTGGCGAGCAATGCGGATAGATCCATTCCGGCGACAAACTCCATGACGAGGTAATGCGTTCCATCAGCATCCCCCGCGTCGAGAGCCCGGATCAAGTGCGGGTGATCGAGTTTTCCGAGCGCCTTCATCTCACGCTGAAAACGATCGACCAGTTCACCCTTGATGCGCCCCGCTCGCAAAACTTTGAGAGCGACCACTTTGTCCAACTTGGGATGCAGCGCCTTGTAAACGGCTCCCATGCCACCTTGGCCGAGCAGCTTCAGCAGCTTGTACGGTCCGACGTGGCCCAACTCGGACGGGTTCACTTCAACAATTTTCGCCGCCTTCGGTTTCGGTGCGACCTGTTCGGGCTGCGTCGGTTTCTTGGCGACCTCGGCCGCCAACTCGACCGCCCGGACGCAGGCGGGTTCGGCTTCAAATGGCTCCTGCTCGACAGGTTTTTTGAGCTGGACGGCAATGGTTTCCAGCTCATTCCGCAGCTTGTCGACCGTCGTATCCGACGCACCATTGGGCGATCCGCCGGCATCGGCCTGCGCCAACAATTGGTCGATGTTCTGATCCCCAGCCTGTCGATCGAGTGCGTTCATCACGGCCCCTTATTCAGAGATTCTCAAAGTGCCCACTATAGAGAGATGCGCGGCTGTTACGCGATTCTTGTAGGTCGGGCAGCGTTGCTCGTAGTGACCCCATTTATGGGGTCGAGACCGACCCGATAAATCGGGTCACTACGAGCGCTCTCGCGTCACAGTGCTCAGTTTCCTACACGTCATCCAGCTCTTCGCGCAGCCGGCGCAACACGCGGAACTTCGCTTGGCGAACGGCGTTTTCAGTCAGGCCGAGCTCCGCCGCAACTTCCTGAATCGAGTGCCCCTGAAGTGTCGCTCGCGAGAACGCCGTCCAGGTCGAGTCATTGAAGTCTCCTCGAATCAAATCCAACGCTCGATGAAGCAACCGTGTTTGAGTGGCCTCGGCATCTGGTTCGGAGTCATTGAGATCGATCACCGTCGCCGCGTCGGCATGTTCCGCAAACCGAATCTGAGCGTCAGTCCCACCAACC
Organism: Planctomyces sp. SH-PL62; assembly: GCA_945905295.1. Taxonomy (GTDB): domain Bacteria; phylum Planctomycetota; class Planctomycetia; order Planctomycetales; family Planctomycetaceae; genus SXKJ01. The sequence goes on from CAMDPX010000174.1 coordinate 12,739, forward strand.
GCCTGCGGCACTCCGGCACTTCGGCGAACGGACAACCTCACCTGATTCCGAGTGATCACCCACAACCATCCTCGAAACGAGCCGCCACTCTGGCTCTCTGCCGCGCCCCGAAACTGACCGATCCCCTGAAACACGGATCGAAAAACTTCCTGGACCGCATCCGCCGCATCGTTGCTCTGCAACCCGGCTCGTCGGCACCAGCCGTAAACCATCGGCCCATACAAAGCACTCAGACGAATCCACGCATCGGATTCAAAACGCCGAACTCGATTGATGAGGCTCGGAGAAGTCGCAGCAGGATCAATCGGCAAGTTCATGAAGAGAACTCAGAGCAGATGTGATGGGAGAATTGGTCGAACAGTCCGAACTCAGACTAACTTACCGCGCAGATAGAAACGAATCGACAGAGGCAACCACTTCACTCGTTCGCGTTCTCCCGCACGTCGGGGACGGCTGCCACCGACTCCACGCGGTCCGCCTGAGTGAGCAGCTCACTTCGCCCCCATTCGCATGCCGCCGTCGAGTCGGATGACGTCACCGTTGAGCATCGGGTTGTCGAGGATATGCAGCACGAGCGACGCGAATTCGTCGGGGCGGCCGAGCCGAGTCGGAAAGACGGTTTGAGCCTCCAGCGATTGCCGCACCTTCTCTGGGAGTTGTTCTACCATCGGAGTCTCGAACACACCCGGCGCGATTGAGACCACGCGAATGCCGAACCGGGCCAACTCGCGGGCAGCCGGCAACGTGAGCGAGGCGACGCCCCCTTTCGAGGCGGCATACGCGGCTTGACCGATCTGGCCCTCGAACGCGGCCACGGAGGAGGTCGTGATGATGACGCCCCGTTCTCCGTCGGCGTTCGGTGCGTTGTCACGCATGACTTGCGCGGCCAATCGCAGCACGTTGAACGTGCCCACCAGGTTGACCTCGATGACTCGCCGAAACAGGTTTAGGTCGAACGGGCCGCTGGCTCCGAGAATTCGCTCGCCGCGAATGATCCCCGCGCAGATCACGACGCCGCGCACTGGTCCGAAACGATCCTTCGCGGTTTGCAATGCCGTCTGCACGGCGGATTCGTCAGTCACGTCGGTCGGGCAGAAGTGACAGCGCTCGCCGAGTTCTTGCCGCAGTGTGTCGTCAGGCGGTTGAAGGTCCGCGATGACGCAGCCTGCGCCTCGATCGGCCAGTCGCCTCGCGCAGGCGGCTCCCAAACCGGAACTGCCGCCAGCAATCAGAAAGGAGGATGGATTCATGGGATGCCTGTGAATTTCTGAGGTAGCCGAACTCGTGAGAGTTCGGACCGAAGTCTCACGACTTCGGCTACGGGATCTATGCGATCCTGTTTCAGCATGAGACCTGACCTCGGTTGGATTCGCAATTGTCGGACGGTTGTTTGCGACCGTTGATTGTGAGCGACTAACCTAGAGGTGGGATCAAAACTCGCTCGACGCAAAAGTTATTGATGTTGAGCTTTTCATGAGCCACGAAGTGGTGGCGGAGTTTAGCCGGGGGCGAAAGCCCCCGGACGTTTTGTGGAGATGACCTCAAAGCCCTGAAAGGGCGACGCTCGATTCCGCTGCCGAATTCGAGTGTCGCCCCTTCGGGGCTTGATGGTTCTATCTGACAAGTGACCGGGGGGTTGCACCGCCGGCTAAATTCCGTCGCCGCTTCGCGGCTGAAAACATTCGCAGATGGCGACTATTCGCGGCTGAGAACTTTTGGGGACGGGAACATGCGATTTGAAACGAAGTGCGTGCATGTCGGGGTGGATAAGGACTCGACTTACAATAGCTGCATCACGCCGATTTATCCGACGTCGACGTTTCGCTGGGACGATTTGCAGACCAACAAAGGGTTTGACTACACGCGATCCGGAAACCCCACTCGGCAAGCGTTGGAGGAAAACATTGCGGCCCTCGAAGGGGGGATTGATTGCAAAGCGACCTGCACCGGCATGGCGGCGATCACCTGCGTGATGTTCCTCTTCAAGCCGGGTGATCACATCATCGCGAGCCACGACATTTATGGCGGGACGTTTCGGCTGTTCTACCGGGTGCTCTCGGAATATGGGCTGACGTTTTCGTTCATCGACATGAGCGATATGGCCAATGTGCGGGCTGCATTGACGCCGCAAACCAAGTGCATCTGGATCGAGACCCCCAGCAATCCGCTGCTGAATCTGGTGGACATGGAGGCGATCACGGCGGTCGCGAAAGAGGCCGGAGTGACCACAATCGCGGACAACACGTTTATGTCGCCATACCTGCAACGTCCGTTTGAGTTCGGTGTGGACGTGGTGGTTCACTCGACGACGAAGTACCTCAACGGGCATTCGGACGTCGTCGGGGGAGCGGTGGTGACTCGGCATCAGGCTCAGGCCGAACGAATCGGGTTCATCCACAACGCGCTGGGGTTGGGTTGCTCGCCGTTTGATGCGTGGCTGGTACTGCGTGGCATTAAAACGTTGGGGCTGAGGATGGAGGCTCATCAGCGCGGCGCGGCGTTGCTCGCCAAGATGCTGTCGGAACACCCCAAGGTCGAGCGGGTCTATTACCCAGGACTCCCCAGCCATCCGCAGCACGAATTGGCGAAACGGCAGCAGCGCGGGTTCGGAGCGATGCTCAGCTTTGATATCCGAGGCGGACGAGCTCAGGCCGAGAAGGTGCTGACCGGCACTCAGTATTTCCAAATGGCGATCTCGCTGGGGGGGGTCGAGTCGTTGATGGAGTATCCGGAAACGATGAGCCACGCTTCGATGACGCCGGAAGCTCGCCGCGCGGCGGGAATCACGGATAAGACGATTCGCGTGTCCGTCGGCATTGAACATCCCGACGATTTGGTCGAAGACATGCGGCAAGCGGTCGATCTCGCGTAGCCACGGGGTCGGGAGTCTTTTTCCTGCCGCGGATGCGTTGGTGAAGCGATGGATGGTTCAGCGACGGCGGCAGGAAAAAGACTCCCGACCGCTTCGCGTCACATGGCTACTTGTGGCTGCCGTCACGGCCCCGATAGAATCCGCTTCCGACAACACACATCAACACCTCAGGAGATTGCACCGTGCACGTGGAAATCACTTGCCGTCACGGCCACGTCAAAGATGACGTGCGGGTCTACATGGCCGAAAAGGTCGAAAACCTGCTGACTTATTTTGAGCGGATCACTGCCATCAACGTGGTCGTCAGCTTCGAAAACAGTCACGCGAAAGTCGAAATCCTTGTCGATGCCGAGCACAAGCATGACTTCGTGGCTCACGACGAAGACTCGCAGGCTCAGGTCGCCTTCGACAAAACGCTGCACAAGATCGAGCAGCAAATTCACAAGTACAAAGAAAAAGTGCAGAACCATCACCGGCACGAACTGCCCAAAGTACAAGGCGAGACTGAGTGAGATGCCTGGGGAGCCGCGCTTCGCCAGATCGTGGGTGAGTCGCCAAAAACCCGCGTTCTGGCGAAGCGCGGCTACCAAAAGCGTTCTGCCGGTCCGCTGAGGAAATTGAAGTTTGAGATGCTCCCGCTGGGGCGTCTTGTTCGATTCGAGAGGAGTGTCTTTCATGAAGTTAATGGATTTCGTTGTCCCGAGTGCGATCGTCACCGACATGCAGGTGACGAACAAAGAAGGAGCGATCCGGGGGTTGGTCAGTGCGCTCAAAGTGGCGGGAATCGTTCCTGCGGAAAGTGAAGACAGCATCGTCGCCGCCATTCTCAAGCGTGAAGAGTTAGGCTCGACGGGAATCGGCAACGGAGTCGCCGTGCCGCATACGAAACATGTTTCGGTCAGCAAGTTGGTGGCGGCCATCGCCCTGACCAGGGACGGCGTGGATTTTCAAAGTCTCGATGGCGGGCAGGTCCACATTCTGTTCCTGTTGGTCTCGCCACCGGATCGGCCGGGAGATCACTTGCGCGGCTTGGAAAACATTTCGCGGCATCTGCGGAATCAGAACTTTTGCAAATTTCTGCGACAGGCCAAAACCAAGGAAGACGTGATCTCGTTGCTCAACGAGGCAGACAGTAATCAACTCGGTTAATGCTCCGGCGACGCACCTTGGAACTTTTATGGGCGGACAATCCGTCTCGCACACCGTGACTGTCAGGCTGGAGAACGGCCTGCATTTGGTGCCGTGCTCGCGGCTGGTGAAGCTGGGGAACGGTCTCGGCTGTGACGTGCGCATTCGCAAAGGCTCGGTGGATGCCGACATCAAGAACATCTTCGATCTGATGGGCTTGGCGGCGGCGTTTGGCGATCAACTGGAACTGCGGGCCTCCGGGGACGGAGCGGACGAGGCACTGGCGAAGATCGTGCAGTTGTTTGAGTCGAACTTCGGGGATTGAACAACATGCTGGTCAAACGCGGGATTGCGGTGTCGCCGGGAGTGGCGATTGGTCCTGCGCTGTTGTTTGGAGCGGAGAACTTCAAGCTCTCGCGGCATTACACCAGCAAATCGGAAATTGATACGGAAGTCGGCCGATTTCACACGGCTCTCGACGCGGTCTGCACCGACATCGAAGAGAATCAGCGCGTGGCGACGGAGCGTCTCGGCAAAGAATACGGAGCGATCTTCGGGGCGCATGTGATGATGGCTCGGTCCCCGGAGTTGGTCAGCGAAGTCGAACGACTGATCCGCGAAGAGACCAACACACCTGAGCGAGCTTGCGAAATCGTCCTCAATAAATACGCGAAGCTCTTCCAGGAGCTTGGCAGTCGCTATCACGCCGAGCGGGCGCATGACATCTATGACCTGAAGAACCGATTGCTGAGACAGTTGCTCGGCAAGCAGCGACAGGAGATGGCGGACCTGACCGACCCGGTCCTGATCCTCGCGCACAATCTGACGCCCAGTGAAACGGCGAATCTGAAGCGCGAGTTCGTGCTCGGCTTCGCGACGGAAGTTGGTGGGCCAACGAGCCACACGGCGATTCTGGCGGGTGCCCTGGAGCTACCTGCCGTCGTTGGCGTCGGCGACTTCTTGTCGGAAGTGACCAGCGGCGACATCGTCATCATCGATGGTGATCGGGGCGAGGTCATCATCAACCCGATCGAGTCCGTGATTGCCGAGCGGCGAGAGGCTCAGAGGAAGAACGAGTCGAACTATGCGGCCCTCGAAACCGA
>CAMDPX010000175.1 GCA_945905295.1 Planctomyces sp. SH-PL62
AAATCTCAAATCTCAAATCTCATCTCTCAAATCTCAAATCTCAAATCTCAAATCTCAAATCTCAAATCTCAAATCTCAAATCTCAGATCTCAAATCTCAAATCTCAGATCTCAAATCTCAAATCTCAAATCTCAGATCTCAAATCTCAAATCTCAAATCTCTGTCGTCACCAACCGAGCGACATGTTGGTTTCTATGGCCCGCTGAGCCTCATGCAGATCAGAGCCGGTATCGAGCATGTAGAGGCGGATGGCGTGAACCTTGTCACCGTGCGCGCGGGAGAGACAGTCGCGAGCCACATCGCAAGGTTCGGCGTTGCCGGCGATGCCGAGCAGCCGTTTCGAGATGACCCAAATGTCGCGCGGCCGCTTGGTCAGGCGGACGACGTCTTCGCCGGGATAATGCTCCTTCGCGATTTGAGCGGCCTGCTCCTGCGAATCGGCCCAGCCGATCATGATGTGTGCGTTGGTTTCAATTTCGTACAAAGCCATGATTCAGACTCCTGTGAATTTTTCGGCGGCGAATCGTTGCCGCAGCATCCTGTGAACGCCACCGTCCCTGCGACGAGTGATCGGTGATTCCGATACGCCGAGCGAAACCGGCGCGGGAGTATAGTTACGGGCAAAGTGGCCTGCCATTGTGCTCGCACGCCGGAGTCACGAGGCGGCTTTTTCCTCGGCGGCGCTGCGGCGGAGGTAGAACGGTTCGAGTCCCCACAGGTCGGATTGCTCACCGGCCAAAGCTTGTTGCTCGCCCAAGGCCGCGATGAATTCGGCTCGTGGCAGATGGAATTCGGGCGTGAGCACTCGAATCGTTGGCGGCAGAGTCGCCGCTGAGGGGCCGCTGACAGCGATCTCGCCGGCCCGGCAGCAGAAGGTGTCGGCAGGTTCGATGATGATTTCGCCCTGTCGAATCGGGCTTGTATCAACGGTCGCTGTGTCTGCGCACGAGTAACGTCCCACGAACAGTTCACCGCGTTGAGCGTCGGAGACGACGAAGACTTCGGTGACATCGCGCGGGCTGGCGGCGGCGATCGCGCGAAACGTATCGACGGCGATCAATCGGCAACCCACCGCATAGGCCAACGTCTTTGCGAACACGACACCGACTCGCAAGCCGGTAAAGCTGCCGGGGCCGATGCTGACGGCGACGACTTGCAACTGTTTCGCCGTCAGGTTGGCTCGCCGCAGCAAAGCATCGACTTCGGAGACGAGCGTCTGCGCGTGTCGGCGACCGGCTTGTTGCAGCGTGACCGATCCGATGGTCTCGCCGTCGCGGCGTAATACGACGGCTCCGATCAGTCCAGAAGTTTCCACGCCTAGGGTCAATAAACTCACGCGGTCATCCTGTCCGAGGTGGTCGCTATTGAGCTTCGACCTTGTTGTACAACTCGACGTACTGCGCTTGATCGAGCGGGAATTTAAGTTCGATCTTCGCGTTTTCAAACTTCTCACGTGTCCTCCGCGAGCGACGCCATTCGTCCTCGCTCAGCTTGCCATCGCGGTTGCTGTCGAGCCCCACGAAGGATTTGATGCCGGGAGACGTTTCCGTCGTCGCCGATGCGCTGGCGGACTTCATCGAAGACGAATCGCTCGGCTTGGTGGTGTCGCTCGTGCTGGGGGAACTCTTGGCGTCTCCGGAAGCCGCGGCGATTGTCGTCGTCGTGGCGGACTTCGAGGACGATTTGTCGCTCGAAGAACTCTTCTTCGTGGCTGCGATCAGTTCATCTGGAGTGAGCAATCCATCGCCATTGCGATCGAGGGCATAGAACTGAGCGAACGCTTTGCGGTCCCACTCGTACAAGCCGATCTGTCCGTCGCCGTTCTTGTCCTTCTCGCGGTAGTCGCCGGGCAGGTCTTTGGTGACGCGCTCCTTGGGTTTGGCGGACTTCTTGGCGGACTTGCTGGAATTGGAAGATTCGCGGCGTTCATCGCGGCCCCGATCGCGGTCGTCACGGCGTTCATCTCGGGCGGGTTCATCGGGACGCCGTCCGTCACCCCGGTCGGAATCGGAACGAGGAGGAATGCTCGGAGGTCCGCCGCCGCTTCCAGGCGAACCACCGAATCCCGGAAAACCCCCTCCGCCTGGCGAGCCGCCACCGCTATCAGGGCGGCGGAATTGTTGGGGATCAAAGCTGCGCATCGCCTGTTCTCGCTTCTCGGTGTATTCGCGGAGGCTGACGGGGCGCGAGCCATCAATTCCCATTTGAGTCAAAAACTGTCGTCGGAAACCATCGACCTGTTGAACTTCGCCGCCATCGATCACCCCATCTCCGTTCGTGTCGATCCGGCGGAACGATTCTTCCGGCGAGGAAATGCCGCCGGGAGGTCCACCACCACCGCCCCGAAAGCCTTGAGCCATCGTCGTCGCGCTGACTCCCGCCAGCAGGCCCAGCGCGAAGACAGTTCGTATCGCACAGCGAATTCCCAAAGCCCGGCGATTCATGATCAGACACTCCTCGAATCGAGCCAATTCCGACGGCCTGGGGTTCTATCGACGCGGACACTAGATACCGATGCGATCAGGCAACGATCAGCCTTCAAGGCGTCACGACCGAACTGGATGCCATCTTCGGCCGATTTTGCCGGTTCGTCACGAAGATTCTACACAGTCCCCGGCGGGAAGTGCCGACCAACCGTGACAAGAGATACTGTCACCGCAGATTCCCCGTCCCCGCCGGTGATTCTGGTGACTAATTGAGTTCTGATTCCGGACAAAGGTAGCATCCGCCGTTCGCAACCGGTTTTGATGACCGGGGGTTGCTACCCTTCTAGCCAGAGAGTCTCGTCATGAAATTCTCCTCGCACCGATTGGCGTTCGCGTTGGCGATCATCGTCACGCTGTTGGTTTCGTCCTTCGCGATGGCCCAGCGCCCAGGCGGCGGGGGCACCCGTGGTGGTGGCTTCGGCGGAGGTGGGCCAGGCGGAGGCTTCGGCGGAGGTGGCTTCGGTGGTGGTTCCACGCTTGGCCTACTGCTGCGTGAGTCCAACGCGGAAGAGCTCAAACTCACCGACGAGCAAAAAACCAAGATCCGAGAGGTCAGCGACAAGCTGCGTGAAGACACGCGCATGCGAGACATCTTCGGAAAAATGCGGGACGCCTCGGAAGAAGAGCGGACGGCTCTGCAAGCCGACATCGCCAAGTTCGTCGAGGAGCAACGCAAGCAATCCGACGCGGACCTCCAGAAGGTTTTGTCCGCCGAGCAGTTCACGCGGTATCGACAGTTGGCGACGCAATCTCGCGGTGTCAGTGCGCTGGCGGACAACGATATCGCCGGCGAGTTGAAGCTCACCGAGGAACAAATCGCAAAGTTGAAATCCCTTTCCGAAGAGAGCAACAAGCGCCGCACCGAGATGTTCGAGAAAATGCGAGAGGGAGGTGGACGCGGAAACTTTGAAGAGATGCGCGCGAAAGGCGAAGAGCTGCGCAAAGAATTTGAAGAGAAACGACTCGCGGTGCTGACCGATGCGCAGCGCCTGCAATGGACCGCGATGAAAGGTCCGGAGCCGGTTGCTGAAGCGGATGCTGCCGCTAAGCCAGCCGGTCCCGGCAGCAGTGCTTCGAGCCCCACTCGTCTGACTGTGCCGCTGAAAAACGCTGATGCGGTCGGCAGCCAAACAATCGGGGACGACAAGCCGCGCAAGCCGGTCGTGTCCTTCGGCAAGTCGGCAGATGAATATGCTTCAGCAAAGTCTGCGGCGACCACGGCATCGCTCACGTCCGATAAACCGGCCGAGGGCGAAGCCGCGAAGGCCGAGCCGCCCAAGCCCGAAAAAATTTCGTTCAACTTCAGGCACGCACCGTGGGCGGACGTGCTGAAGACGTTTGCGGAACTCGCTGGGCTGACGCTCGACCTCAATGTCGTGCCGCCGGGGACGTTCAATTACTTCGACGACAAGGAATACACGGCGACCGAAGCGTTGGATGTCATCAACGGATATCTGCTGCAAAAGGGCTATGTGCTTGTCCGCCGCGATCAGTTTTTGGTGGTCGTCAACATCGATGACAAGGTTCCGCCCAACTTGGTCCCGCATGTGACGGTGTCTGATTTGCCCAAGCGCGGCCGCAACGAGCTGATGAATATCATCCTCCGGATCGAGAACATCACCGCAGAAGAGGCTGCCGAGGAAGCCAAAGAACTGATCGGCCCGCAAGGTTCTGTCACGGCGTTGAAGCGGTCCAGCGCGATCAGCGTCACCGACATCGGCTCGAACCTGCAGCGGATTCACGAGTTGTTGGTCGGACTTAACGCCTCTCCGACCGACCTGTCGTTCAGATCCTTCGAGCTGAAACACATTGATGCCATTGAAGCTGAAGACAAAGTTCGCGCGATGTTCGGCCTGCAACGTGGCGTCGAATCGGTCGCCGAAGGGACGCGGTCCCGTTCGTATGGCAGCAGCGACGGGCGAGGTGGCGAAATGCGGGATCGAGACGGCCGTCCGATCGTCCCCGTGCCGACGAACACCAAGCCGAAGGTACAAGTCAGTTCCGACGAACGTACCAACCGGTTGCTGGTCACGGCCAACGCTCCCGAACTCAAAATCATCGACGAGTTGCTCAAGACCATCGACGTGGAAGAGCTCCCCGGCGCGGTTCGTCGTCCGCGCAGCCGCGAGCCGTACCTGCATGTCTACACGGTCAAGACCGCCGACGTACAGGAGGTCGCCAAGACGCTCAACGTTCTGTACCCCGGCTGTGTCGTGAACGAGGACGGCCGAGCTCGGCGATTGCACATCTTCGCGACTCCGGCTCAGCATGAGTTAATCGAACGCACGATCAAGCAACTCGACGGCGAGGGGATGTCGGGCGGAGTCTCGGTCGCTGTGATCTCGACCGGCCGCATTGATTCGCTGACGGCGGTCGCGACGTTGCATGCAGTCTTCCTCGCCGAAAAAGACGCCGCTCCCAGCATCACGCCGCATCCGACCGGATATGGCTTGATCGTCCGCGGCACGGCCGACCAAGTGAATCAAATCAAAATCTTGCTCACACAGATGGATCCGAACGCGCTGAAAGGCGATCCACAAAAAGGGAACGTGCGCACGATTCCGCTCGGTGGCCGAGACCCCGAAGAGTTCTCGCAGATGCTCAAGCAGTTCTGGGGCGCAAAGAACTCGAATCCCATCATTGTCGTTCCGTCGAATTCTCAGCCGGTCCGCGATCAGCGCGTTCCGTCGGCGGCACCAAGTTCCAACCCACCCGCGCCGTCGCGTGAGACCACTCGGCCTCCGCGAGCCGCGAGCCGCCCGCAAGCCGACGTTCCGTTGGACAAGCCGACCAGTGCGAAACGCAGAGCGCCGAAAGCCGACTCGACGCCAATCACTCAGCCGCGTGCTCAGTCCACGCCAGCAGCCATCTTCACCGTCAGCTTGCTCGAAGAGACAACGAAAAAAAACGCCGAGCCGGCGGAGCCCAAGAAAGCCAAGAAAAAAACGGCCAACGCCAACAAGAAAGCCAACCCGAACAAGCAGAAGAAGGCCGCTCGAAAGGCACAAGCCGCACCCAAGTCCGAGACGACGCCGAAGGCCGTCGATCCCGCGACAGAGACTCCCGCGACCGACGAGAACGGCGAGCCGATTCGCGTTTTCTCCAGTGGCGGCAACCTCGTGATCACGTCCAAGGACGAAGCCGCGCTCGATGATATGGAACGGCTGATCGAACTCATGCAGGAAGCCACCCCCTCGAAGCCGCGCTGGACCATCTTCTATCTGCGGTCGGCCGATGCGAGTGAGACTGCGGCGATGCTCGAACGGCTCTTCCCGACCAGTTCGGTCTCGTCCGGCACCAGCAGTTCGACCGGGATGCTCGGCGAATTGACCGGCGGCATGAGCTCGATGGGTCGCAGTCTGATGAACGCGACCGGCCTGTCGAGCGCGATGGCCGGCTCGCTGACGCTGCGAATCATCCCAGACATGCGCTCGAACGCCCTGTATGTCGCCGGCCCGGCCGATCAAATCCGCGAGGTTGAAGCCATGCTGCGAGTCCTCGACGCATCCGAATTGCCCGAACAGCTTCGCGACCGCACGCCGCATCGCATCCAAGTGCAACACGCGGAAGTCGAAGATGTCGCGGCCATCGTCCGCGAGATTTACAAGGACGACATGACGCCCGAAGGCCAGCAGCCCGGCCAGCAGCCAAACCCGTTCGCGATGCTCATGGGTGGCGGCGGGAGTAGCCGCGGCGGCAGCAGTCGCGGCGGTCAACAACCTGCCCGCACCATCAAGCTGACGCTCAGCGTCGACGCCCGCACCAATACTTTGATCGTCTCTTCCAGCGAGTCCCTCTTCCGTCAGATCGAAGCGCTCGTGCAAGCGGTCGATGACGACGCCCGCGCGGCGAATCGCACGGTGCGAGTCGTGGACATCAAGGGGAGCAATTCAGCGGCGGTGCAGACGGCGTTGAGCGCGATGTACTCGAAAATCAAAACGAGTTCGTCCGCTCGGTCGTCGTCGTCATCGTCCTCGTCCTCGTCCTCACGCGGCAGTTCGTCGGGCAGCAGCGGATCAAGTTCACCTCCGCCGTTCGGATCGGGTGGATTCACGCCGGGGATGCCATTCATGCCTCCGTTTGGGGGCTTCGGTGGCAGTCCGTTTGGTGGCGACCGAGGTTCAGACGGCAGTCGCTCGAGCGGTTCGAGCCGCTATAGCGGATCGCCGTTCGGCAGTGGTGGCCCACCTGGTGGTGGCCGTTAAGGCGAGCGGGGCGGCGTCAGCCCCCCGGTGCTCTGAATTTCGTCGAAACAACCGGGGGGCTGACGCCGCCCCGCTCGCCAGAGAGTCTCTGCGATCGACTCTTGTTGAAAACCCGCCCTACGGAGTTACGACCGGTATTTCGCCACGACAAATTGACTGTCCGCTGCCAAACTCCGCGTCCCGATCGCCGATCGAACGGTGACTTTCGGTAACATGCCCGCCACGTTGGACGGCTTTCGGCGGAGCAGATTCTCACGCCTCAAACGAGGTCACTTCAGATGGACATCGGCGACGTTCTTATGGATCGCGGGCTGCTCAGCCTGCCGGAGTTGGAAACCCTCCGAGCAACGGCGGGAGGCAAACGCGTCGATCAATTGGCTGTCGAACAGGGAATGCTCACCGAAGAGCAAGCCTTGCGAGCGCTCGGCGACGAACTGGGGATGCGATTCGTCGAACTCAATGATTTTCCGATCGACCGAGAGCTGCTCGCCAAGTTTCCGACGACGGCGATCTTCCGTCATTCACTGCTGCCGCTGCGACGAAACAATGGCCGTGTCGAGATCGCGACTGCCGATCCGTTCGATTTGGAAGCGCTTGACGAACTCAGTTCGCTCAGCGGCTTTCGCTTGGAGCCGGTGCTCACGCGGCGCGATGATCTGGTGCGGCTCATCAAGGAACATCTGGGCGTCGGCGGCGACACGATCAACGAACTGGTCGCCCAGCGGGGCGACGATGTCGATGCCGATTACCTCGCCGAGGTGGCTCGCGCGGACAGCGAGTTGGCTCAGCAGGCCCAGGCCGCGTCCGTGATCCGGCTGGTCAACGAGTTGCTGCTGGAAGCGCTCGCCCAACAGGCCAGCGACGTGCATATCGAGCCGGCCGACAAAGGTCTGATGATCCGGTATCGCGTGGACGGCTTGCTTCGCGTGCAAGCGGTTCCGCAAGAGATCCATCAGTTCTACAAGGCAATCATCACGCGGTTGAAAATCATGGCTCGGCTGAACATCGCCGAGAAACGTCTGCCGCAGGACGGCCGCATCGAACTCCGCGTTGCCGGCCGCGAGATCGACGTCCGCATGTCGATCATCCCCATGCTGCACGGCGAAGGGGTCGTGCTGCGTATCCTCGACAAGGGGCGGATGGTCTTCAACCTGGCCAGCGTCGGCATGCCCGACATGATCAAGATCCCGTTCTACGAACTCATCAATATGCCGCACGGCATCGTGCTCGTCACCGGCCCGACCGGCTCCGGTAAATCAACCACGCTCTACAGCGCACTCAACGAGATCAAAGACCCGACGCTGAAGATCATCACGATCGAAGATCCCGTCGAATACCAGATGGCCGGCATCAATCAAATCCAAGTCCACACGAAGATCGGCATGACGTTCGCCTCCGGACTGCGGAGCATCCTGCGCCACGACCCCGACGTGATCTTGATCGGAGAAATCCGCGATTACGAAACGGCCGAGAGTGCGATTCAAGCCTCGCTCACCGGCCACCTCGTCTTCAGCACGCTGCACACCAACGACGCGGCCAGCGCCTTCACGCGACTGATCGACATGGGGGTCGAACCATACCTCTGCGCGAGCACCGTCGAGGGAGTGCTCGCTCAACGGCTCGTGCGCCGCCTCTGTCCGAAATGCAAAGTCGCGTACCGTCCCGGGGACGAGGACGTTCCCAACGATTTTCCGCGCCCATTACCGGAAACGCTCTTCAAACCGACCGGCTGTCGCGACTGCCGAGAAACCGGCTACTCCGGCCGCGTCGGCATCTTCGAGATGATGCGCACGGACGACGCGATCCGCCAACTTTGCATCGAACGCGCCAGCTCGAACCAAATCCGCCACGTTGCCTTGAAGAATGGCCTCATCACGCTTCGCCAATGCGGTTACGACCTCGTGCTCAAAGGCACGACCAGCGTCGAAGAAGTCGCCCGCATTACCAAAGGCGATATCGGATAATTCGGCGTCTGGCTGGTTTTTGATGGCCTTGCTATGTTCCGTCTGAGGCGTCCGGCTGTTGGAGCAGACGCTCGATGTAGAACGTCCTGTCCCAAGATCCGTGAGTTGTTAATGGCGTCTGACCCCAATGATTCTCTTTCAAATCTTCTCGAAGATCGCATCCTCATCCTCGATGGCGCGATGGGGACGATGGTGCATCGGTACCAGCCGACCGAGGAGACTTATCGCGGCGAGCCGTTCAAGTCGCATCCGATTGACCTCAAGAATGCCGCCGATGTGCTGGTGATTTCGCAGCCGCAGATGATTCGCGAGATTCATCGGCAGTACCTCGAAGCCGGCGCGGATATCATCGAGACGAATTCCTTCAACTCGAACATCGTCTCGCTGCGCGAGTTTCAGTTGGATCAGCTCACGCACGAGCTGAACCGCACGGCCGCCGAGCTGGCTCGGTCGGTGGCCGATGAGTTCACGAAGCAGAATCCGTCGAAGCCGCGATTCGTCGCCGGCAGCATTGGGCCGACGAAGGTGATGCTCTCGCTGAATGCGGACAAGCCGGGCGAGCGGCCGGTGACATTCGACGACATGGTCGATTCCTATGCCGAACAAGTGCGGGGATTGCTCGACGGTGGCGTCGATCTGCTGCTGCCGGAGACGTCGTTCGACACGCTCAACATGAAGTCCTGCCTTGTCGCGATCGAGCGTGTGTTTGCCGAGAAGGGCCGCCGCGTGCCGGTGATGATCTCCGGCACGGTGTTCACGGGCGGACGCACATTGACCGGTCAATCACTGGAAGCCTTCTGGACTTCGCTGTCGCACTACCCGGCGTTGAGCATCGGAATGAACTGCGCGCTCGGCCCGGCGCAGATGCGGCCGTATGTGGAGTTGCTCGCGAACCTCTCCTCCCGGTTCATCAGTTGTTACCCGAACGCGGGAATGCCGGACGGCATGGGTGGCTTCAACGCCAGCGCCGATGAAGTCGCCGCGCACATTCACGAGTTCGCGAAAAACGGCTGGGTGAACATCGTCGGCGGCTGCTGCGGCACGAATCCAGATTACATCCGCAAGATCGTTGCGGCGGTCGAGGGCTTGAAGCCGCATCGCATCCCGCAGGGGAACGGCTGGTCCGTGTTCTGCGGGCGCGAGCGAACCGAGATCCGGCCCGACTCCAACTTCATGATGGTCGGCGAACGGACGAACGTCACCGGCTCGCGGAAGTTCGCGCGGCTCATCAAAGAAGGACAGTTCGACGAGGCTCTGGCTGTCGCTCGGCAGCAGGTCGAGAGCGGCGCGAACATGCTCGACGTCAACATGGACGAAGGGCTGCTCGACAGCGAGCAGGCGATGACTCACTTCCTGTACCTGATCCACGACGATCCCGATATCAGTCGCGTGCCGATCATGGTCGACAGCTCGAAGTTCAGCGTGCTCGAAGCGGGCTTGAAATGCCTCGAAGGCAAAGGGGTGGTGAACTCGATCAGCTTGAAAGAGGGGGAGGAGAAATTCCTCGAACAAGCCCGCACCATCCGTCGGTACGGCGCGGGGGTGGTCGTCATGGCCTTCGACGAGACCGGCCAAGCCGTGACCGCCGATCACAAAGTCTCGATCTGCCAGCGCGCGTTCAAGCTGCTGACCGAGCAAGTCGGCTTCCTCCCCGAAGACATCATCTTCGATCCGAACATCCTCACGATCGGCACGGGGATGGACGAGCACGCCAACTACGCCGTCGAGTTCTTCGAAGCGGTGAAACGCATCAAGCTGGCGTGTCCGGGTGCGAAGACCTCCGGCGGCGTCAGCAACGTGAGCTTCTCGTTCCGAGGCAACGACACCGTGCGTGAAGCGGTCAACGCGGTGTTCCTGTATCACGCGATCCAAGCCGGCCTCGACATGGGGATCGTCAACGCCGGGCAGCTTGAGGTGTATGAAGAGATCGACAAGGAGCTTTTGCAGTACGTCGAAGACGTCGTCCTCAACCGCCGCCCCGACGCGACCGAGCGGCTCATCACGTTCTCCGAAAAGTTCAAATCCCTCGGCAAGGTCGAGACCGCCGCGCAAATCCAAGAATGGCGGAACGGCCCCGTCGAAGAGCGTCTGAAACACGCGCTGCTCAAGGGCATCACCGACTTCATCGACGTCGACACCGAAGAGGCCCGCCAGAAATACGGCCGGCCGCTCGATGTGATTCAAGGCCCGCTGATGGCTGGCATGAGCGTGGTTGGCGAGCTCTTCGGAGCCGGCAAGATGTTCCTGCCGCAAGTCGTGAAGTCCGCCCGCGTGATGAAGAAGTCGGTCGCGTACCTCGAACCGTTCATGGAAGCGGAGAAGGCACAAAAACTCGCTCAGGCGAGCGCGCTCAGCGATCAGGCGAGCGGGGGGCGTCAGCCCCCCGGTGGCTCCATCGCCAACGACGACTCAGTCCTAGCCACCGGGGGGCTGACGCCCCCCGCTCGCCAAGAATCATCCAGCCGCGGCAAGATCGTCCTTGCGACCGTCAAAGGGGACGTTCACGACATCGGCAAGAACATCGTCGGCGTCGTGCTGCGATGCAACAATTTCGAGGTCATCGATCTCGGTGTGATGGTCTCATGCGAGAAGATCTTGGAGACCGCGATCGCCGAAGGTGCGCAGGTCATTGGGCTGAGCGGTCTGATCACGCCATCTCTCGACGAGATGGTTCACGTCGCCAAAGAAATGGAACGGTTAGGATTCGTCGTGCCGCTGTTGATTGGCGGCGCGACGACTTCGGCTAAGCACACAGCGGTGAAAATCGCTCCGCAGTACGGCCAAGCCGTCGTGCATGTGAACGATGCGTCGATCTCGGTCCCGGTTGTCGAGAGTTTGCTGGACGCGGACCGCAAGCCGGCATTCATGGATAAGATCCGTGCCGATCAGGACCGCGACCGCGCGAGCTTCGCGGATCGGCAAGCCCGGTCGCTCGTGCCGTATGCCGACGCACTCGCTCGGCGATTCGCGACCGATTGGGCATCCGTCGACATTCCAACGCCGGAGTTCCTGGGCACACGGACGCTCGATGATTTTCCGCTAACGGAACTCGTCCCCTTTATCGATTGGTCGCCGTTCTTCTCGACCTGGGAGCTGCGCGGCAAGTTCCCCGCCATCTTCGAAGATTCTGTTGTCGGTTCCGAAGCGAAGAAATTGTACGACGACGCTCGGCAGTTGCTCGACGAGATCATCGCGAATCGCTGGCTGACCGCTCGCGGCGTGTACGGCTTCTGGCCAGCGAACTCGGTGGGAGATGACATCGTGGTGCGATCTGAGATTTCAAATCTCAAATCTCAAATCTCAACCTTCCCCATGCTCCGCCAGCAGTGGGAACGACAGGGCCAAAAAGACTTCCGCTCGCTGGCCGACTTTGTCGCTCCGGCCGATTCTGGACGCCAAGACTACATCGGTGCCTTCGCAGTCACGACCGGCTTCGGCTGCGATGAACTCTGCGTGAAGTTCGACAAGGCTCACGACGATTACCAGTCGATCATGGCCAAAGCCCTCGCCGACCGCTTGGCCGAAGCATTCGCCGAGTGCTTGCACCAGCGAGTCCGCGCCGAATGGGGCTACGGCCGCAGCGAGAATCTGTCTCCCACCGACCTGATCGAAGAAAAGTATCGCGGCATCCGCCCAGCCTTCGGCTATCCCTCCTGCCCGGACCACACCGAGAAGCGGACGCTGTTCCACTTGTTGCAGGCCGAGCAACACACCGGCATCACGCTGACCGAAAACTTCGCGATGTGGCCCGCCGCATCCGTCAGCGGCCTGTACTTCGCGCATCCCAACGTTCGTTACTTCGCCGTGGATCGCATCACTCGCGATCAAGTCGAAAACTACGCGAAGCGAAAAGGAATGCCGGTCGAACAAGTCGAACGCTGGCTGGCTCCAAACCTGGCTTATTGACCGCCCATTCCCTTGAAGATGGAGACCTGAGAGTTCAGAGGTTGATCCGTGGGCCTTCCTGAATTCGCGGAGTGACGGCTTTTCCCCACGCGGATTCGGGAAGGCCCGCGGATGAGACACAACTATTGGGGCAAGCAAGTCACCGTGCGGAGTTCTGGCACGTTCACCGCCGATTCGATCACCTTTGCCGACTGACTGAAACAGTGCGGGGTGACCACGATGGCCATGGAATCCACGATCAACGGCATCGGGCCGCCCGGGTTCTGCGTCTGTGTGCTCAATCGGTCATCCGCCTTGATTGTGGCTTGGAGTGGTACTTCGACTTCTACGATCACCGCCGCCAACACCAAGCCTTGGACAAACCGGACGCCGCACGAAGTCTTCACTGCGAGCCTCCGAACAACACACGGTCGTCAGACGCAACGGTCGAAACAACCTCGGCCGACTCTCTCATAACCCGCGTCTCCCACTGTCCAACTCTTGGGGTCCACTTCACCGACCTTGGCCAAGCGGTCGGGATGGAATCCCAATCTACAAATCAAGCGTCGATCTTTCCGCGATCACCAGAATTTCCACCACGGACGATCCTCTTCCGGCTCGACGAGCGGTTGCGGGGGGGCATCGCCGGATGTGATGAGTACGAGTTCGGGGAGCAGTACGCAGCTCAAGTCGCCGCCTCGGCCGCCGGTGGTGTCGATCAGCAGACGGTTGGGGCGGTAGATGACTTCCGGG
This sequence comes from Planctomyces sp. SH-PL62, assembly GCA_945905295.1. Taxonomy (GTDB): domain Bacteria; phylum Planctomycetota; class Planctomycetia; order Planctomycetales; family Planctomycetaceae; genus SXKJ01. The sequence goes on from CAMDPX010000175.1 coordinate 13,294, forward strand.
ACCGGGACGTGGCCAGAGACGACCATCACTGGGCAATTGGGCGGGACGCCGTTCTCGACAAACGCCTTCGAGCACAACCACGGCGGGCGGTTGAGTGTGAAGTCACGCTGCCTCAGGATGCGCAGTTGCAGTTCGAGCGGTTGATGCGGATCGAGGCCGGCGTGGACGAAGATCGCTTGCGGATGCTCGATGACCCACGGGCCGTTGGCGATGAAGTCGGCGTGATCGGCCGGGAGATTTTGTTTCAGCGTGGCGAGGTCGCCCATCTCCGCACCGTAAGAGCTGAAGGTCGCCTCGACTCCGTATTGCTGAACCCACTGCGTCGCCCAATCGGCATAAGCGGGAGTGGGAATTAAACCGAGCGCTCCGGACATTGCGAGTTCATGGTTGCCGATGATCGAGGTCGTGAGCGGATGCTGGCGTTGCAGTTCAAACATCCGGTCGAGCACGGCCTTCGGATCGGTGCCGCGATCGACGAGGTCACCGATGAAGACGACCCAGCGGCGAGCGAAATCGGGAGTCTGCCGCAGCTTGGCGAGGATCACGTCGAGCTTCTCGATCTGTCCGTGAACGTCACCGATGACGGCGACTGGTCCTTGAATGCGTGAGGCGAAGCTGGGCATAGCGTGAGGTTTCAGAAGAGATCCGACGCGATTGATTTGGGAGGGCGAGGCTCCCGCCAAGCCGGTGCGGCGATTGACGTCGAACAACCGACGCGGCTCGGCGGGAGCCTCGCCCTCCCATCCGGAATGAAATTCTCAGAAGCGATACGCGAGATCGGTGCAGAGGTAGCTCAGGCCGGTCATGTCGAGAAACGGTAGCGTCTGCTTGCGTTCGCCGACCAGATACATCGGCAACGGTCGAGGTTGTTGCCAGTAGCCGCTCGACTGCAACTGTTCGATCAAATCGGTCTGCAAGTGCGAGACGAGCGTCGAGATCGCCACGCCTCCTTCTTGAAAGACTTGCCAGCGAACTTCGTGCAGCAGATCGGCGAGCAACGCATGCCGCATCGGAGCGGCCCACAAGGTCACCTTCCAGAAGTCAGCGGCCTGCGAGTTGCGCCACAAGATTGCCGCCGCATCGACGCCACTGAGTCCGCGGATGTAGCAGGTTCGCGTCGTGATCGAAGGGCACCGGCCCAGCGACCACGCTAAGTCTTCCAAGCGATGATGCGGATGCCACTCCGTGAAATGTTCGTGTTCGATCAGATCGGCGACGAGGGGAGACAGACCGGACTCGGTAATGATCTCGGGGCGATGCGACGACGGCCGAGCCACCCAGCGCACCGGCACTGATCTTAGGAATGTCCCCTCAAGCCACTGAGCCAGTCGATTCCGCTCACCGAGTTTCTTGAGTGCCGCCCCCAAACGGAGCGGTTGCCAGAAGACAAGGCCGGCATCATCGACTTTGTGATGGCACAGATGCGGCATGATGGTGCGCGCTTTCGCGCTGCCTCCCAGCGAAATCCACGGTCGGTGCAGCGACATCGAATGCGTCGCCAGGACCAGCCCCATCCCCTTACTGACGTTCGGATCGGCGACCGACCAATCGCACCCCCAAACCATTTCGAGCCGCTCATCGCCGCGCCGCACGCTCCAGGGGATCAAGCCGATGAAGCCTTGCACGTCCCCTTCGCGCATCCAGACATAACCGCGTTCTCGGCCACGATTGAAGTTTTCGTCGAAGTATTTCCACTCGACGACCTCGCTGGTCATGCCGCGTCGGCCGAGGTAGTCGATGACTTGCGGCTTGGGAACCGCGTGCAGCGGCAGAATCGCATCGTCCATGATGGAACCGCTTGAATGACGCCGCATCGTGCGGCGCGAGTTGATGGGAAACCGGAAGGGGTGGGGAATGTACGCCAGTGCTCGCGAGAGGGTCAATTCGCGTTTCCCGAACCTCCTTGGACGAGAGTCGTCATCAGTGGGTTTCGGCTTCCAGAGTCCTTGATCCGTATGTGAGTTCCGATCCGTGTGCGAAGTGTTTTAAGCATTCGGCGAACGCACTTCGCACACGGATCGGAGCGCACATGGATGACACACGGCAGCGCCGGAGGCTGGTGATCGTTCGGGCGAATCGTCAGCATGGCTCGTAAGAATGCTCGCCTCAAACGTGGATCCGGATGTTTCTCGAAATGGACGCGATCAATTCAACCTCGGAAGTACCGCGAGCCAGCGGGGACACCGAACGACAGGATGATGCCGAATTGGCGAAGTCGCTGTCGCTGAGCCGTCGCCGTGCGCCGGTGGTCAGCGTTCCGGGACTGACGATCCTGCGCTGCCTGGGTGAAGGAGCGTACGGTTCCGTCTGGCTGGCTCGTGAGAAGAACACCGGCAAGCTCGTGGCCGTGAAGGTGTATTCGCATCGGGGAGGCTTGGACTGGTCGCTGCTGAGCCGTGAAGTCGAGAAGCTGGCGATCCTCTATACGTCTCGCAATGTCGTCGGTCTGTTGGAAGTCGGTTGGGACAGCGATCCGCCGTACTACGTGATGGAGTATTTGGAGCGTGGGTCGCTGGCCGGATTGTTGGCCGATGGGCCGCTGCCGGTTCGCGAGGCGGTTCGCATCGCGAAGGGAATTTTGCTCGCGCTGGTACACGCGCATGGCAGCGGAATTCTGCATTGCGACTTGAAGCCGGCCAACGTGCTGCTCGATGCGGACCTCGAACCGCGATTGTGTGACTTCGGCCAATCGCGCTTGTCCTACGAACAAGCTCCCGCCTTGGGCACGCTGTTTTACATGGCTCCCGAACAGGCGGACCTGAAAGCGGCACCGGATGCACGTTGGGATGTCTACGCTTTCGGAGCCGTGCTGTATCACCTGATCTGCGGTGCTCCACCGCATCGCACACCGGAAAACGAACGCCGGATCGAAGCCGCTACGACGCTTGAAGAGCGATTGGCTGCATACCGTCAGTTGGTGCGAGACGGCGCGAAGCCGTCGCTGCATCTGCGCGTGCGCGGCGTGGACCGGCGGCTGGCGGAGATCGTTGATCACTGCCTGGAACCGGACCCGGACAAACGCTTTCTGAATGCTCAGGCGGTTCTGGATGCTCTCGAACAACGCGAGCGATCTCGTTCATTCCGGCCGCTGCTGGCGTTGGGAGGACTCGGTCCCGTGCTGCTAATGTTGGCGCTGGGACTGTTCTATCTGGACTCGATGCGCGACGCCGTGGGCTTTGCGGCGCAAAACGTCACGACGCGAGCGTTGGAGAGCGACGTGCTGACTGTGGAGATTCTCGCACGCAGCGTCGCTCGCGAATTGGAGAAGCGGACCGCCGAGCTGGAAGAGTTCGCCCGCGATCCCGAGCTTCAAAGCGCCATTAAGGCCGCTGCCAGCCGCGATTGGTCCGATCGCAGTGAGCTGCGTTTGTCGTTGACTCAGGCGAAGTCTCGTGCCGACAAGATGCAACATCAGTTGGGGCTCAACCGCGACCGCAGTTGGTTTCTCACCGACGCGCGTGGCTTCCAGCGTTGGCGCGAGCCGCAAGAAGACAGCACGCTCGACGAGAATTGGTCGCACCGTGACTACTTCCACGGGCTGGGCGAGTTTGAACGGGACACGGTCCCCGCCGGAATGCAGCCGATCACAAAGCCGCACTTGTCGCTGTCGTACAAGAGCCAGGCCACCGGCCAGAACGTGGCCTCGCTGACCGTCCCCGTCTGGGACGAAAAGCACGAACGGGTGATCGGTGTTCTGGGCCGCTCGATGCAGTTGGGGCAATTGCTGTCTCCGTATGTGCCCGGCAATCGCCGTGAAGCGGACCCCGACGACGCGGGAGATCGCACTCGCAAAATCGTGCTGATCGACGATCGCAATTGGCGGTTGCTCGATCATCCCTGGATGACGGAAGAACGCCGCGATGGAGTCAGGGACGAAGAGGTTCGTCAATTGCGCTTGTCCGAAGCGGTCATCTCGCGGTTGCGGCCCACGCCCGCCTCTGGTGAACCCTCGGAAGCATCTGTAGTCATTCAAATGCGTGACTACATCGACCCGGTTGGGCAATTCAATCCAAAAGATTACGGCGGTGAGTGGCTCGCGGCGTTCTGCCGAGTCGGAGACACCGGCTGGTTCGCGATCGTGCAAGAAAGAAAATCAGCCGTGCTGCGTCCGGTCGATGCCTTGGCCGCGCGACTACGTCGCGACGGTGCTTGGGCGCTGGTGGTCAGTGGCGTGCTCATCGGCACGCTCTGGCTGGTCGTACTCCGCGGTCTGAAGGAACGCAGCGAGCGCCCGGTTTCCACAACGGCCAGCTCGCCAGAGATCGCTTTCGATTGATTCATGAGCGAGAAGCCCGGATTTTCAAAAAGCGGGGCATCTTCACCGCGCGGAAATGCGAACGAGTCCTGTCAGCGCCGTACGAACCACCACGCCAACCAACACAGCAGCGGAAACAGGACGAACATGATCCCAAATGTCGTCCATTGCGAGCGTTGTTGATTCGGCCAGCGTCCCATCTCGAATCTCAATTCTTGATTGGCTGTTTCCATTCGTCGTCTCCTTCGATTCGTCGGGCTCTTTGAAAAAGTCCAAGAGCCCGAC
>CAMDPX010000176.1 GCA_945905295.1 Planctomyces sp. SH-PL62
ACAACACGATCTGCTCCCGAACCACCTTCGGCTCCGCCCAATAATCCGCCGTCGCCATGCTCAACCTCCGTGAATGACAGTCGGGACGGAGTGTAGCGACCCTGGCAATAGTGTTCGTAATTGAGTTTCTTAAAACGACAGTCCCCTTGCGGGGGTGGTTCCCGCGCTCTGTAGCTACGGGCCACGAACGCTCAACAACGCTTCGATCGTGGCGTCTTTCTGCCATTCGACGCCGTAGCTCCATAGCGCGGGAACCACCGGGGCAAGCCCGGAGGCGATGTGACTTGGCGCAACTGCGAGCGGAGCGAGAGGCCCTGAGTCTGTTCCACATTCTGCGAGACCAAGTCAAACCGTAGAGCGAATGGCTCGCCGCCATCGCGGCGGGCCAGTGGTCAACTCGAAACCACATGGCGACTCGCTCGCTTGGTTGAGAGTCTGCACGCTCGGCCGAGACGACAACCAATGTGTGGTCACCAATCCCGCCGGCCAAGAATTGAATCGTGGATCGCTGACCACCGACTTACTGATCCTCCAAGGTTCCGACGCGGACGATCATCTGCTGATCGACCTGACTCGGGGCCCCCCCTCCCCGAATGGGGGCTGAGATTCCTCGCCGGACGAAACACTGCCGGCGGAGATTCCCTGATTGGACTCGGCTCGGCAGTCCCCGCTGCCGACGACCAAGCCGACGTGCTTAACAACATCCACATCTTTGTCGATGGCTGGCCGATCCATCCCCTGAGTGTCGAGTCTGTCCGAGACAGGCTCGTTGCGTATTTGAGATGAGAAGTGGTTTCACGAATGCTGGTGTGCATTGGCCATCGCGGGGCTTGTCCCGGCGGAGCCATGACTGAGCAGAGACCAAAGCCAAACTCCCTCGGTCGCCACCTCTCCGTTGGGCTTGGCCGACGGTGGCGAATTCGTACCTGGAGCCCGATCGTGTCAGAAACTCCGAATGGGGTTGTGGGCGGTCTCGGACGGTGGCTCGGCGTGGAAACGACTCCTCGAGGCAAGTTTCCTCCTCGAATCGGCGGAAAGTTCGGCCTTTTGGCAGTTTGGATGTTGCGAATCTCAGCGAACTTGTCTGAAATCTCGCCCCATCGAATTCCAGCCCCGCCACTGGGGCCAACCCGGCGGCGGGGACACCCTAACGGGAGTCCCGCACATGGCGACCGACGATCGACCGGATGTCTCTGAGATCGGCTTGCTGCATCGACTTATCACGAGTACGCGACGGCTTTTGCGAGCCGCCTGGACCGCCACCGGAATCGGGATCACCGTCGGGTTAGGCTTAGTCCTCTTGGTCGTCGTGGCCTTGGCCGACTTGGCTTCGGCGTTCGGCGAGTGGCTGCGGCTGGTCGGTTTGCTGCTGGTCGTCGTGCCGAGCGGCTGGGCCTTTCTGAACGGTGTGCTCCGGCCGTTGTTCCGACGGATGACCTCTCGATTTGTGGCTCGGCGCATCGAGGCGACGTTGCCGGGGATTCACAACCGGCTGGTCAGCGTTGTGGATCTGGACTCTGATAAGCAGAAGAAATTCTCGTTGGCGTTCGTGCGGCGGCTGATCTCTGAAGCGATCGAGCGAGTGAAGAGCTTCCGGCCGGTCTCGGTCTTGGATAAGCCGGCGCTGAAACGAGCGGGCTTGTTTGCGCTCATCGGCGTGCTGGTGTTCGCCACGGCGTTGGGCATTTTCTCGGATCGGTTGCCGACCGCGTTGGCTCGCATCTTCTCGCCGTTCGCCGACATCCCGCCCGCGACGGGAGTCACGTTTGATGTTCTGCCCGGCACGACCAAAGTGTTACGCGGCGAGGCCGTCGAATTCCTCGCCAAAGTTTCGGGAAAGAAGATTGATCGGCTGCGTCTGGAGATGAAGCCCGTCGAAGGCGAGCACGCGGGTAAGACGCTGTGGCACGAACTGCGACCGAATGACGATGCCACGCAATGGGCGTTTCGATTACCTGCCTATGACAATTCCTTTGAGTACCGCGTGCATGGCGGCGGCACGTGGACCAAGTTGGCGACGGTCACGATACTCGAACGGCCGCGGCTGGTCGGCTTGCAGGCGGCCGTGCATTACCCGACCTACATGCTGATGCCCGAACCACGAGTCAATCCGCCCGACGTCGCGGATGTCAGCGGACCGATCGGAAGCAACGTCGAAGTCACGGTCAACGTCGAAGGAGATGCTTCCGTCGGCGAGATTCAACTGCTCCGCGAAGAGTTCAAATCGCTCCCCATCGCAGACCGTCCAATGCGGACCTGGTTCGAGAATTCGTTGCCGAAAGGCCACGCCGTCGAAGGCCGCTGGGATTGGGGACCGCAGGAGAAAGATCTCAATCCGAACGCGGCACCGCCCAAGCGAGGTGCCGATCCCACCGAGTGGGCCAAATGGCACTCGCACCCCGCCGCTCCGGGCCAGTCTTTCCACTTGTTCCATTCCGCCGCCACGTCGTTCGATATCCATAACGGCGACGTGCTCTTCGCGGAAGTCTTCGTCGAAGCCGATCAACCCACCGAAGAGTTGATGCTGCAATTCCACGACGGCCAAAACTGGGAACGCCGAGCCTTCTGGGGTGCGGACAAGATCAACCTCGGTCAAAGCGAAACCGCCAGCCGTCGTCGAGCTGGCGACCTGCCAAAAGCTGGCGAATGGGTGCGGCTGGAAGTGCCTGCTCGTGCGCTCGATCTCGAAGGACATTCGATTCGCGGCGTGAACTTCACGCAGTTCAATGGCAAGACTCTGTGGGGCCGAGTCGGCACGCTCCCCGCCGCGACTCGCGAAGTCCGCGAGTTCGTGGTCGCCGAAACATTCCCGCTGAAGCGGAAAGAAGAGAGTGACGACGAAACCGCAAAGCCGAAAACGGCTGCGTCGAAACACTTCGCCACCGTCCACGAAGCACACCGCTGGACGGGAACCTTTCCAATCAACGGCGACGGTTGGTATCGCGTTGAACTCAAGAACGAGATCAATGCCGCGAACCTGCCCATGAAGGAAGCTCGGATCACATCGGTCCCGGATAACGCTCCGCAAATCATGATCGAACGCCCCGGCATCGACCTCGTGCTCAGCGAACCGGTCAAAGTACCGATCGTCATTGCGGCGTTCGATGACTTTGGACTCGGCGAACTGGTGCTCTCCGTGCAACGCGGCAAAAACGATTTCGTCGGCCGCACGATCAAGTCGTACTCGGACGTGACACGAGTCGATACGTCGCTGGTGATGCTCGATCTCACCAGTGAGGGACTCAAGAACGGCGACATCCTGAGGTATCGCGCCGAGGTCCGTGATCGCAAAGGCCAATCGGCTCAGACCCAGGAGTATCAAATCCGCATCGTGTCGAACGACCCGAATGCCGCCGACAAACAGCTCGCTCAGTTGGAGAAGAAGGAAGAGGAATTCGCCAAGAAGCTCGACAAGCTGATCGAGGAGCAAGCCAAGGTCCAAGAGAAACTTGAAAAGCTCGCGGAGAAGTCTGAGCCGCTGACTGAGAAGATCGCAGCCGCTCAAGAAGCCGCCGAAAAGGCTGCGGCCGAGGCAGAGGAGAAGGCCGACCAAGCCGCCCAAGAACAAGCCAACAAGGACAATCCGCAGACCAAGGATCAGCCGAAGGATCAGCCGAAGGATCAACCGAAGGATCAACCGAAGGATCAACCGAAGGATCAACCGAAGGATCAACCGAAGGATCAACCGAAGGATCAACCGAAGGATCAGCCGAAGGATCAACCGAAGGATCAGCCGAAGGATCAACCAGCCAAAGATCAACCCAAGGCACAACCGGCCAAGGACCAGCCGAAGCCGCAAGTCGCCGCAAAGCCTCCGATGCCGGTGCCGGAACCGAAGCTCGATCCGGTGACGCAAAATGAATTAGCGCAACTCAAGCAAGAGTTAGCTCAGGTCCAACAAGACGAAGCCAAGAATGCCGAGACGGCCAAGCAGCTCAACGAAGACTTAAAGGAATTGGCCAAAGAGGCAGAGAAGCAAAAACTTCTTCCGCCCGATTTGCAACGCGAAATGGCGGCCCTCTCCGAAGCGTTCAAAGAAGCCGCGACCGAGCCGATCAAGAAGCTCGCCGAAGAAATCAAGAAGTCGGCCGATGCGAAGACGCAGGATCCGAAGCTTGAGAAGCTCGAAGCCCGTGCCGATCAAGTGCAGGAGAATCTCGAAGCCTTAAAGAACCGGCTGGAAGCTCTGCGCGAGGCCCAGAAGGACGCGAAGCAAGACGCCGCGATGGCGCTCGATGAGCTGAATCGCGAGATGTTGAAGCAATCGGGTGAACTGACCGCCAGCGAACTCGAAGAGCTGCGCAAGGCAATCGAAGCGTTGCGTGAAAAACTGCAGAACCTGGCTAACGAAGAATCGCAATTGATGGAGGCGACTCCGGACGCTCCCGAATCGAAACTGCCGGAAATCGCCCTTCAGCAACGGGACGTCGAACGCCGAGCCGACAAAGAACTCGCCAAGACGAAGGAACTGCAGAAGCGAGACGACTACAAGGCGCTGAAGCAGAAGACTCAAAAACAGAAGCCGCAGAACGGCGAGAACCCGAACGATCCAACGACTCCCGAGCCAATGCCCGGAGACGATCCACTCGCCGGTGACAACCCGCCAGAGTCGGCTGCGAAGCCGGAAGATTTCGGCAACGACCCTCCGATGCCCGAGGCCGGAAAGCCGGAAGACAACGCGAACGAATTCCAACCGGCCATCGCCGATCCGGCGAAGCCTGCGTCCAAGAAGCCGAATGCCGCGAAACCAAATGCAGCGAAGCCGGAGGCTGCAAAGCCGAATGCCGCGAAGCCAGACGCTGCGAAGCCGGATAAGGGCCAGCCGCAAAAGCCACAAACGGGAAATGACAAGCCGCAACCGGCTCAGGCCAAGGACAAACCCAATGCCGCCGAACAGCGTGAGAAGCTGGCCGAGCGCGAAGCGAAGAAGCTCGATCAACTCCAGAAGGCGGACGAAAGCCTCGCGGCCGATCAGCGAGCGCTCGATGAATTGCTCAAGGAGATCGGCGAATTGTTGAACTCAGAAATGGCCGAGAAGGGTGAAGGGGACTCGCCGATGCCGGGCGATGCGAAGTCACCCGAACAACCTCAGTCGCCGATGAACGGCGAGCCAAAGAATGCTCAGGGTGAGCCGGCTGATGCGGCAGAACAAGCACCACTCTCCGCAGAGAAAGCGGCGGAGTTGGCTGAGTTGCTCCAGTCAGCGAAGGCTCAGAAGGCCATGCAGATGGCGGCTCGCCTGCAAGCCATGCAAGCTGGCGATGCTTCCGAGCAACCCAACAAAGGCCAGAAAAATCCGAACGCTCCGCCGCCGCCGTTGAAGTCCAATCCAAAACCGCGTAGCGGCCTGGAAGGAGACAACTCCAGCCAGTTCGCAATGGAAGCGGTTCTGAAAGAACTCGATCCGGCCACGCGATCGCTGATCCTCAAGATGCAACCGCGCATCCGTGAAGAACTCCTCCAAAGCCTCCGCGAAGAAGGCCCGGAGGGCTATCAACGTTTCATCCGCGATTACTTCAAACGCCTCACCAAGGCGGGACAGTCCACGAAATAGAAATATCCCCGCGTCTCCGAGCAGTCGCGGGAACACCACGGCAGGCCCCAGGCACAGGGAGGTGCATTCCGAAAATGAAGACTCTTAAAGGAACCCTAAGATGGTAGAGCCACCACGACCGGTGAGCGTTGTTTCGGTCGTCGCGTTGAACGACCTGCATTTGCAACTCGACTTCGATGACGGTCTCAGCCGCACCGTCGATGTCACCCCCTATGTTCAGGGTCCGCATTACAAACAGGTTCGGCTGAGCGAAAAGTTCTTCAAGACGGCGCACGTCGAAAGCGGAGCCGTCCTCTGGGACAACGGCGCGATGCTCGACGCCGACTTGCTTCGCTACGGACCGCCGAAGCCGCCGAAGGCCGAAAAGCCCAAGGTCGCATTGCCTGCGAAGCTCGCCAAACACGTCGCGAAAGCCAAGCCGAAAGCCAAACCGGCGAAGGCCGCGCCCGTGAAGGCCAAACCGGTGAAGGCCAAACCGGTGAAGGCCAAAGCGAAAGCTCCCGCTAAGAAAGTTGCCAAGGCAGTCATGCCCGTGAAAAAGGCCAAGCCTGCTGCAAAGCCGGTCAAAGCCAAAGCAGCAGTCAAGCCGGTCAAAAAAGCTGCGAAGAAAAAGAAGTAGCGCGACGAAACTGCTTTGCCGTAGCCTGACTTTCCAAGTCGGGTGTTCCCACTGAGAACGTCCCGACTCGGAGAGGCTGTGAAAGAATTGGTAGCTGAACTCGCCAGAGTTCAGTTTTCTCGGCGAATTCTGAAGTCTGGCGACTTCAGCTACCAAAAAGTTCACAGCCTCGGAGAGTCAGGCTACGAACCTGATGGCCAACTTAATACGAGGAGTTGTGCGATGACATTTCAGCGACGCCTCGTTGTGACGTGTGCCGGCTGGCTGATGATCTCGATTGGATGGTGCTGGACAGCTCGCGCGTTCGAGGAGCAGCCGGCAAAAGATCTGCCTGCTGCCGACGAGGGTGGGACCAGTCCAGCCTATCAGTCGCGCTCCGCCACGCTCCGGCAACAACAATTAGACGCGGCGGGTGGAACCAGCGAATCAGAACAAGCCGTCGCGGCAGCAATCAATTGGTTGGCTCGCCATCAGAATCCCGACGGCAGTTGGGGCTGTGCCAAGTTTACGAGCCAATGCAAAGACCCCAGTTGCACAAAGCATCCGAAAGGAGGGTTCGGAGGTGGTGGAGGTGCCGACTACCCCGCAGCCGCGACCGCCTTTGGTTTGTTGCCGTTCTTGGCCTCTGGGCAGACGCACCAGACGAAAGGTCCGTATCAAAAGGTGATTGAAAACGGCCTGACGTGGCTGACCCAAAATCAGAACGAAGAGTCAGGGCGTTTTGGCAGCGGGAGCATGTACGAGCACGGCCTGGCAACGATCGCGATTTGCGAGGCCTACGGACTGAGCAAGGATCCGAAGTTAGAAGAACATTGCTCAAGGTGCCATTCGCTTCACAGAGGATGCACAGAACGATGTGTCGGGAGGTTGGCACTACACCGCGAATCCGCCAACTGTTGGCGACACTTCGGTGTTCGGCTGGCAGTTCATGAGCCTCAAGAGTGCTCAGATGGCGGGCCTCAAAGTCGACCCGCGGTCGCTCACCAATGCCAAGAGATTCTTGGTCAGCGTCTCCAAGGGCAAAGGCGGAGGTTTGTTTTCTTACATGCCGGAATCGGGGCCAACGCCAGCGATGTCCTCAGTCGGCCTGCTTTGTTTTCAGCACTCCGGAATGAAACGCACTGATCCCGCGATGACCGAGGGCATGAAATACGTCATGGCCAATTTAGGTGGTGCCAAGAACGATTCGTATTTTCTGTACTACGCCACACAAGTAATGCACAACGTGCCGGGGACCGAATGGGAGACTTGGAATCAAACCACTCGCAATTACCTCATCAGCATGCAAATCAAAGAGGGCTGCGCTGCGGGAAGCTGGGCACCGACCGGCCACACCGCCGGCCCAGTGATGTCCACCAGCATTCACGCTTTGACCTTGGAGGTCTACTATCGGCACCCGCCGATCTACTCGAACGAGCAGAAGATCGAACTTCCTAAGAAGGAGTAGCTGACTCGCCTTTTGGGTAGCTGAAGTCGTGAGACTTCAGAGTTCGTCGAGAGATAACTGAACTCTCACGAGTTCAGCGACCAATTACTTCACAGCCACTCCGCCAGCCGCAAAAAACTCCCCACCCCACGCACTCAAACTGCCCCGCCACGAGTGCAATTCTCCCGCCTTCGTTCCACAATCCCGCCCCATGCTACAACGACTTTTGCAATTGCTCGGTATTCACGAAGACGTCCTCAAACATTTGGACCGCGCGGAGTTGGTGTTTGAACGCACTGAGGTCTTGTGGATCGGGGCCGTCTTCTTGCTCCCTTTGGCGTGGATGGTGTATCGGCGACAGAAGCTGAATCTGCACACGGTGCCGAAGTGGTTGCTGGCAACGTTGTGCGTGACGCGCGTTTCGATCTTGGCGCTGCTGTTCCTCGTCTTGGCGGGTCCGTACTTGCGGATCGATCACAAGTTCGAGCGGAAGCCGATCGTCGCATTCTTGTTCGACAATTCTCAAAGCATGCGCCTGCCGGCGGGGCCGTTCGAGACTGATGAACAATTCTCGGAGGTCGCTCGCGCGACGGGAGTCGCGAAGGAAACTTCCGAAGAGAAACCGAGTTCAACGCCCGCCGATCCAAGCCAAGAGCCATCCACGAACCGGGAGGCTGACGCCCCCCGCTCGCCTGGGACTTCAGTGGTGATCGACGCGGATACGCGTGCGGCGCTGAATCGCATCCGGCGGGCGGAGCTGTCGCAGACGGCTGTGCGGGTCGCGAACGAGAAGCTGCTCAAGCCGCTCGACGGCAAGTTCGATGTGCGGCACGTGGCGTTCGCACGGGACATCGAGCCGTTTGTGTTCGACCCGGCCAAGACCGAACCACAGTTGCCGGACGTCAAAAGCGGGCCGTCGTCGTGGTTGGGAACTGTGGTGCAGCACGTCGTCGATGAAGCGGCGGGGCAGAAGATCGCGGGGATCGTGCTGTTCAGCGACGGGCAGAACACCGGCGGCCGATCTCCCGCGGAAGCAGCGCGAGCGGCGGCTCAGGTTGGTGCGCCGATCTTTCCAGTCGCGATTGGATCGCCGAAGCGGTTGCAGGACGTTTCGATTGTGGACCTCTACACAACCGGGCAAGTCTCGATCGGTGACACGGTGCGTGTGGCCGTGACGCTCGAATCGCACGGATTCAACAAGCGGTTGGTGAAGGTCGAGTTGAAAGACGGCGACAAAGTGCTCGACACCAAGGAATTGGTGTTGCTAGGCACCGAGCAGCAGCAGACGGAATTGATCTTCGAGGCGAAAGAGGCCGGCGACAAGTATCTGACGGTCAACGTGCCGGCCTTCGCCGAAGAGGCGGAAGAGTTGCGAGCCAACAACAGCGACCTCGCGTTTGTGCGAATCAGCGACGAGAAATTGAAAGTGCTGCTGATCGACGGCCTGCCGCGGTGGGATTTTCGGTTCTTGAAGAACGACATCCGCCGCGACAACGGCATCAAGGGCCGCACCGGCGAAGAACCGGAAGTCCTCGTCGAAGCCGAATGGCGGCGCATGTCGAAAGAAGACCAGGCCACGAAGCTGCCGAGCACCGTGAAGGAACTGGCCGAGTATCACACGATCGTGATCGGCGACGCGTCGCCCGACATCCTGCATGACGATTTCCGGAAAGCGTTGATCGAAGCGGTGCGAGACAAGGGAGTCGGCCTGATCATCGAAGCCGGCCCGCGCTTCATGCCGCAGATGTACGACCGCGAGTTCCAATCGCTGCTGCCAGTCGTGTTGAAGAGCAACGCGGCGAATGGCATCGAGGCTCCCGCGTACAAGCCATTCAAAATTGAGATCACTCCCGAAGGCTTGCTGCACGAATCGCTGCGCTTACACGACGATCCGGGCCGCAACGTCCAAGTCTGGTCGCAAATGCCGACGTACTTCTGGGTCTCCGCTGTGGAACGTCCCTCGGCTGCGGCCATCGTGCTGGCTCGCAACCCCAGCCTCGAAAATCGTTGGGGCAAACAACCGTTGATCGCGTATCAGTTCGCGGGCAAAGGGAAGGTCGCGTTCCTCGGTATGGACGCCACGTTCTTGTGGCGGCAAAACGTCGGCGACCGCTTCTTCTACAAGTTCTGGGGCCAGATGCTCCGCTTCGTCGGCCGCACCGATGATGGCTCAGACAAAAAGGAAAGCCGTCTCCTCGTCCGCCCAGTCCGTGTTCAACCCGGTGAATCCGCAGAGATCGAACTGTTCGCGTTCACCGCCGACGGCCAGCCGCGCACCGACGCGACGATGAAAGTCAGTACGCTCGGCCCGACCGGTTCGCAGATGTTGGAACTCGTCGCCGACAAGTTTGTGAAGGGCCGCTTCTCCGGTAAGTTCTCGCCGAAGGAAACCGGCGAGCATCGTGTGCTCTATCAGCCGAACGATACGCCCAAGACGATCGAAGGCAAACTGCGAGTCATGCCGTCCTCCGAAGAGCTGCGCGATCCGAATTTGAATCGCCCACTGCTGGAGACACTCGCCAGTACGACTGGCGGCAAAGTGATTTCGATTGCCGAACTCGCCTCGTTGCCCGATCTCTTCAAGGGCGAGCCCATGCTGATCGAAGTCCACCGCGAAGCCAGCATCTGGGACAACTGGCTCACGCTGCTGCTGATTACGCTGATCTACGCTTTTGATGTCGGTCTGCGGCGTCTGAGCGGGTTGAGTTAAGGAGGTCTTCGATGACGCGATGTTCTTTCATGATTGTGGCGTGTCTCCTCATAGTGTGTTCCTCCGCGCACGCTCAAACAAAACCTCCCGCCGCGGTGCCGACGACTGCCGCGCCGCTGACAGAAGCCAAGGTCATCGAGCGTGTCACCGCGTCCGTGGATCGCAGCCTGGAATACCTCGCATCGAAGCAGAAGCCGGATGGGAGTTGGGATGACTGCAATGCCGGCAACGCACTGACGATTCTGGCGATGCTCGGCCGAGGGCATGTGCCGGGACGTGGGCAGTACAAAGAAGTCCTGCAAAAGGGGCGCAAGTATCTGCTCAAGACACAGCGTGAGGACGGATTGTTTGAATCGCGGCGAAAAGCCGGAGCCGGACCAATGTATGAGCATGGACTTTCAACAACGGCGACGGCAGAACTCTACGGCATGGACCCCGATCCCGATGTCGAGGAAAAACTGCGTCGAGCGGTGAGGGTCATCATCAACGCTCAGTCACCCAACGGCGGCTGGCGGTACAACCCAAAGCCGGGAGACCACGACCTCAGCGTGAGCGTGATGCAGATCGTCGCGCTGCGAGCGGCCAACAACGCCGAGATTCCTGTTCCCGAAGAGGTCATCGAGAAGGCGGCCAAGTACGTGCGGTACTGTGCTCACCCGAACGGCGGCTACGGTTACCAAGGGCCGGCACAGGGAGCACAGACCTCGGCCGCCGGAGTCGTGTCGCTGCAATTGCTCGGCAAGTACGACGACCCCAGCGTGCCGAAAACGCTCGACTTGCTGGCGAAGTTCCCGGTCGAGTGGTCGGCCAACGGAATCCAGTATTGGTACTACTTTCATTACTACGCGATCCAGGCGAACTACCAGGCGGGGGGCAAGCACTGGAACGACTGGCACCCGCGTGTCCGCGAATTGTTGCTCGACAAACAAAATGCGGACGGCAGTTGGGACGTCCCCGGCGGCACCGCCGAGAACGCTGGCGTCGTCGGGCCCAACAACATCTACTGGACCAGCATGGCCACGCTCGTCCTCGAAGTCTACATGCACTTCCTGCCGGCGTATCAGCGGTAGTCGTCGCGTCAATCGGGCAGATCGCCATTGGCAGTTCTTGGAAAACCAGCTCGACGCGCACTTCGAGACCGACTCGCATTTCTTCGTTCACGCGAACGCCTATGCCGACATCCCGCTCGATGAGCAGCCGGACGTCATGCTCTATTGGGAGCCGTTCGGGTTTCCCGCTCCGCACCAGTCTGGCAAGGTCATGATTTGTGGCCATTCGTCGCAGCATTCCGGACGACCGCTGAATCATGGACATGCCGTGTGCATCGACACACGCGCCGTCCACGGTGGTTGGCTCACATGCCTTGATGTCGAGAGCGGCCGATATCCGTGAGTGTCAGCAGAGTTCATCTCGCGGCGTCTCGCAGACAGCGGCTGACCTCGCCCGTCAGTTTGGCGAACTCCGGGCTGGATCGGAGTTCTGGGTCACGCGGATGCTCGAACGGCACGGCGATGTCGGCGACGAGCCTGCCGGGAGACTTGCTCATCACCAGCACGCGCTGGCTAAGGAACACCGCTTCGGCCACGTTGTGCGTTACGAAGATCCCGGTCCAACGCTGCTCGGTCCAAATGCGGAGCAGCTCTTCGTTGAGTTGCTGCCGCAGCAAGTCGTCCAGCGCCGCAAACGGTTCGTCCAACAAGAGCAACTCCGGCCGAGTGACCAGCGCCCGGGCGAGCGACACGCGCATCCGCATTCCGCCGGAGAGCATTCGTGGCCGCTTGGCCGAGTCGGCGGGCTTGAGGCCGATGAGCTTCAGGCTGCTCTCGACGGCCGTCCGCTGTTCGTCGATCGGCACGCCGCGCAGTTCGAGCGGCAGGCGGATATTGTCGAACACACTCCGCCACGGCAGCAGGTTGGAATCTTGAAACACGAACGCAATGCGCGGATCGGCCGATGCCGTTGCTGGGAGGGCGAGGCTCCCGCCGAGCCGCTGTGAGGATCGGCGATTATTTGCGCCGCTCGACGGCTCGGCGGGAGCCTCGCCCTCCCGTCCTCGCACACTGAGCGTTCCTCCCGTCGGCGACAGCAAACCGGCGATCATTCGCAGCAGCGTCGATTTGCCGCACCCCGATGGACCGACTAGCGAGATCAACTCGCCGCGCCGCACGCTCAACGACACATCGCGCACGCCGAACTGTCCGGATGCGAACCGCATCTCAACCCGCGTCGCGTTCACACTGATCTCGTGCGTCAATGAAGCCTCCCAGAACTCACATTACAAACCGGGAATCGCGTGAGCCACGCGATCATCCGGCGGCGGCCGCCTGCTGATCGGCGAAGGTTTGAGCGTGCAGCAGAAACGATCCGCTCGAACCAGACTCGGCCGTCGCCAGGCAAGGAACTCCGGTCCCCAGTCCTTTCAGCGGATTTTCCCAAAGTTGCATGCCGTTCAAAGCGTCGAGGCAATACGTGTAGCCTGCGCTGCTCGCATAGATGCGATCGCCCTGAACTAACAATGCCACCATTTGGGAGGACGGCTTCGGACACATCCATTCCCAAACGAGTAGCCCATTGCGTTGTTGCAAGGCAACAACTCGGCCGTTGAAGCCAACAAACAACAAGTCTTGAAGCGACATCGAAGGGACTCCTCAAGTTGGTCGGCGTGGTCGTCGCCGGGGGATAACCTTTAAGTCGGTGCCACTTATGAGTGGGCTACTGGCGATCCACTTGGCGAACTTCTTGCCAAGCTCTGCTTCCGTTGCCTTCGGATACTGCCGGCGAAGCGACTGACGCTTGAGGTGAAAGCCCAACTCGGCCATCTCAAGCGCTTGTAGCAGCCGGATACGAGCCGCCTCATCAGACAAGAGAGGTGCTCCAATCAAAGTGGCTTTGGGCGTCGAGGAAACTGGGCATTCGGTTTCATTTCCAGGAGATGTTCTGCACCGCAGAATCGCACATCGAAAAACGGCAAGAATCCTGACTGTCCCAACAACAGCACTTCGTCCTGATCGGGGTCGTCGTAGGTCACTACCGAAATTGGCACCGTCCAACACAGCGATTCGCGGCGATGCACAATCTCGACATCGACCCGTCCACGAACGGCCGGCAGCGATTGACCTCCAAAGCCATGCACTCGCCAGAGCTTCTTACGGCTCAATCGCGCACCAATCCGTTCGGCGATCCCACGTCCGATGACGATGCTGTCCGAGCCAGTGTCCAGCAATCCCAACACATAGACATCACCGCGCGAGCCGATCAGTCGGACGGGAATCTCTGGCCGAAAAACTTCGGTCGCGCCATCGAGCGGGGATTGTTCGGGCGTGTCGTAGCGACGATACGCAAACCTCATCGTGTGCCACCCGCGAATCGAGCCGGACCTTTCGGGGCCTTCGTGAGAAACGGTTTCGACTCGCCCGCTCTCTCGGCGGCTTCCAAGGCTGCGTCGAACGTCAGGCCGCTGCCGACGATCTTCGTCAGTGCGTGATTCCACGCGATCCATTGACCGCTGAACTTCTTGGGCACTTTGGGGGCCGGCTTCATCTTGGCGGGCATTGCTGTTCCTCCCGAACCGAGAACCACTCTCGACAGAGTTTACGCCGCCGCATTCTGACGGCGGCTGCGCAGTACGCCAATCGCCAGCACGATGATTGCGAGCGCGAACATCAAGAAGCAGAGCTCGCTCAGCGGCGACGGCAGGAAGAACATGCCGAGCAGTCCGAGCACGCTCAGACCGGCGGTCGCTTGTCGCCACGGGCAACCGCTCGATGTGCCGGCGATCAGACGCAGCAGCCACAGCGCGATCGAAGCCCAGATCGCCGCCCACACCAAGCCAAGCCCCAACTTGTCCGACTCATTCGGCCGCACGGACAACGCCAGCCGCGGCGAACCGCTCGCGCGAGAGAACCGCAGGACGTTCCCTTCGAGTTGAATTGCGATGGGCAAAGACAATCCGCCGGCTTGTGTCCAAGCATTGGCAGCGCCGTTTTCAACGATGAGACCTTCCAGCATTTGCTGGTTGGCAATGCCGTTCAAGTTGACGACTCCGGCGTTGGGCATGAAGCCCATGTTGCTCGTCGGGCCGAACGTTGTGTTGCTCACCGCACCGCTGGCACGGCCACTGCCTGCCGCTTGGACGCCTCCACCGAATCCTCCGCCTCCGCCACCCATGTTGCCGCCTCCGCCTTGAGCCGCGCCGTAGCGGCCTCGGCCAAGAGCATTGAGCTTGTCCACATTCTTCCCCGATTGATCACGGCGCGGTAACTCGCCACCTGAGTGGACGCCAAAGCCTCCCATCGCTGCCGGGTTCTGTTGGGCCGGCGCGTTGGAATCGGCGGAATTCGGCTGGCGGGTCTGCGGCGATTGACTCGTGGGCTGTTGAGCTTGCTGTTGTGCCAGCTTCTCGTTGATCACAGTGTTGTTGAGATCGCCGAGTTGATCGACTGCTTGCTTGCGGCGATTGGCTCGGTCGACTTCGGTGCCCCCTTTTTGAATGCCGGGAAGACCATTGGCACCGACTCCTCGGCCGATGGCGGTGGTGCGTCCCTTTGATGTCTCCGGCTTGGCTTCCGGGGTGATATTGAGTTTGAACTTCAACCCGCTGTCCGGGCTTGAGTCTTCCACGTTCGCCCCCAGGAGTGAGTCGCGGACGTTGCCGAGGTTCAGCACGCCATCGCCGTTCGCGTCTTCGCCGGGGTCGAGCACTCCGTTGCCGTTGCGGTCCTCGCCATTGGCGACGATCGCCGAGTTGCTGAACAGCAAATTGTAGTTGTTCTCGGTGACGACCTGCCGCTGGAAGTTCTCGCCGTTTGAGTTGAGTTGGTCGAAGAACAAATCGACGTTCGCGTTTTGGCCGGCTTGAGCCTGCGGGGTGTTGGCTCGCGCGGCTTGCTGCTGATCCTTGGCGACATAGAAGTTCGTCGTGCCATCGCGATTGTCGATGACGATGCGGCGTTCGAGATCCTGTTGCTTGGCCTCGAAGTCCTGCACCGAGGCCGCCAGCTTGCGACCTTCCTCGGACTGCGGGGCCGCGCTGTTGATCCCGCGTTCCTGTTGGAGTCGGCCGCGCAGTTGCTTCAAGTTGTTACTGGCTTGCATGCGTTGCGAGCTCCGGTAATTCGAGCCTTCGACGACGCGCATCAGGTCGTTGGCCTCTTGCAACCACGCAGTTCGATACGCGACGGCGGCGGTGTCCTCGGCCTGATCCGTGAGATTGTTCTTGGCCGGATTGCTCAGCGGCTTCGCGGACCAGTCCTTCGGGACATGCACCGCCCACAACGTCCGAGCGACCGGGATGCCGTACTCTTTGTCGTCTGACAGCGAAACCACGCTGGGGGTCGGCAACTCGATTTCTTGCGACCAAACTTTCAATCCGCGCGGCAACGCGCCCGTTGAGAGGCGGCCGCTGAGGATCAACGTCACCTCGAAGGACAAATCCGCCTCGCTGGTCTTTGGCAGCGCGATGAGCTGATACGTCTTGCCTTCCTTCTTCAACTCGACCAACCGAGACGGCTGATCGGCAACGAAGACCGACAACGCCTGCGACTTCTCCGGAAGTTGCAGAGCCAGGAATTGCCGCGAGCGGTTCTTAATCGTGTAGACGCACTGCATCCGCCAAGTTCCATCCGCCGCGAGCACCGTCGTCAGGTCCGCGAGGTTCACGGACGCCGGCGCGCCGGCTTGAGCGGCATACGACTTCAATGACCACTTCGGTGGCGTGCCCTTCACTCGCAGCACCGCGGTTGCCTGATCGACCAATCGCTGATCGACGACGATCGGCAACTCATCCCGTTGGACGGTTTCCCCCACCTCGCCAACCGCCGCGAGTTGATTGCTGCTGATGTTGATGACCACGACATACTGCCGCTGCGTTTCGAGCGGCGCGAACGGCGCGGCCTCTTGCCCATCAGCGGCGGGAGTGGCGGCCGCATCACCCTCTGCCAAGACAGGACGCTCGAAGGTGATCGTCGGAGCCGTGACCTCACGCTTCTCCGCCGGCGGAGGCAGCGTTGCCGTTGCGAGCAGGAAGTATCGTGATCCGACCGGATCTTGCAGCGTGACGGTCCAGCGCGTGCGACCGCTCCCTTCACCGGCCGGAACGAACGACGTCTGCCGGATTCCCGCCCCTTGGAAATCCAATTTGCCCGCCAGCCAATCGGGAGTCGTGAACGTGAAGGTGTCGGTCGCTGCCTCGGCGATCTTCCACTGCAATGCCAACGAGTAATCGACCGCCGTGTCCGAGACCGTCACCAGCGACACCGCATCGGCCGACAGCTTCGGTACCGCGCGAGCCAGATCGAAGCCCAGTATCTCCGGCATCAATACGTTCGACGTGAAGACAAACTTCGCCGGCCGGCTGAGCTTGTTGCGAAGTTCCTCGCTGCAATGTTCCGGGTCCGACGTCTTCCAACCGTTCGAGGTGCTGACCGTGGCTTGATACGCCGGGTCGAACCACACCGCCGCTTGCGTGACGAGCTTGCTGAGCTCCAACGGAGTTGGTGCTGTGATCTCCGCGATCGCGTCTTCCGGTTCCTTCGGGACGTTCCCTTGCAGCACGACTTCGACCGCACCGATGCGCGGCTCGATGAATTCAACCGTCAGCACGTTGGTCGCCGGATCAATGTGCCAGTCTTGCAGAGCGGTCGCATCGACATCGACTGGCAACCACATTGGCGGCAACTGCACGCTGACGCTCGACCGCAACGCTCCCGCCAGTTCCCATCGCAGACGAGACGACATCCGTACCTTGCGACGTTCGACGACGAGCGCGTGCTCGGCAAAGCCGGTCGATTCCGGTGCTCGTCGTTGTGCCGAGAAGCTGACCTCAAACGGCCGCAGCGTGTAACGGAATGCCTGCTGTAGGTCAGCCTTTCCAGGCTGACCCGGTCGCGCGTTCGACGCCGGTGAAGCGTTCGGGGCAGCCTGGAAAGGCTGACCTACGGGAAACTGATTCGCATTGATCTGCGTCAGCCCTTTCGCTGCAATGTTCTTCAACGCGAATTGCGGCGCGGCGAACAGTCCGACGACACCGAAGTCACGCGAGACCGCCAGCGGAGCAAATGCCGACAGCTTGATCGCGACCGGTTCATCCGCGATGTGAGTCTCCAAAAACAACTCAAACGCCAGCGACGTTTGATCGTTGACCGCTCGACGCAGGAAGACACGCAGCACGCGGCCATCGACATTCTCGCCAAGTTCCCAGCCACCGACATCCGGCCCGCTGATCGAGCGAACTTTCAATTCCTTCGGCAGCGAGAACGAAACATCGTTGATCGCACCACGCGGCACTTTGAATTGCCAGCCGGATTCAATTCGCACACCGGCATCCTCGACCTGCACTGCCGTCGCCGAATCGGATTGTACGATGGCATCGACCGCACCGGCCGCCTGCTTCGGCTGCCACGCCAGTCGAACGTCACCCCCCGCGCTGATCGGGACTTCAAAGTACGTGGCATTCCCGTCGGGAGGGCGAGGCTCCTGCCGAGCCGCTGCCTTATCCGCGCTCGGCGGCTC
>CAMDPX010000177.1 GCA_945905295.1 Planctomyces sp. SH-PL62
CCGGGACCAGCGTACCAGCGGAGAAATAGACCTCGCCCGGATGTCCTTTGAGGTACTTGTGACACTCGTCAATCAGCTTCTGCTGAGCGGCGGGGGAAGCATCATGCAACGTGAAATAAACCATGTGAGCCAGATGCGAGTTCAAGATGGCGGTCCTCAAAATGTGGTGGTCCGGGGAAACGGGGCGGCATTCTGGCGGTCGAGTTCGTGACAGTCGAGGTCTGTCGAAAGACGACATACAGCGGCACTTGCTGGTTGACCGATGAGACAAATCAGCGTACTTTGATGCCCGCTTCCTGCCGGCCGGTTTGGAGATCGGTTGGCTCCCGCCTTCTTTTCAAGTGGAGAAGCTCGCCATGCTGACGCTTTTTTCGCGAAATGCTCACCCGAACTGTGACGGTATTGGCCGTCGTGACTTCATGAAAATCGGTGGCTTGGGATTGGGCGGCTTCGGACTGCCGCAGTTGCTGGCCGCTCGCGAGCAGGCGGCGAAGAGCGGCAGGAAAGTCAAAGACACGTCGGTCGTGTGGCTCTGGCTGGGTGGTGGCCCGACGCACGTCGAGACGTTTGATCCAAAAATGTCTGCTCCGGTCGAATACCGTAGCGTCACCGGCGAGGCGACGACCTCAGTGCCGGGAGTCACGATCGGTGGTCAGTTCGAAAAGATCGCTCAGCAAGCCGAACACTTCGCCTTCGTCCGTTCGTTCGCGCACACCAACAGCGGACACGGCGGCGGTACGCACTTCTTGATGACTGGCTACGACAATCGCATGGTCGATAACGGCGGCCAGTCCAATCGTCCGTCGCTCGGTTCGATCACCGCTCGCGTGCGCGGAGCGAATCACAAAGAGACCGGAATGCCGACGTATGTGCGACTGGATGGCATTGGCGCAGATGGACCGGCATTTCTCGGCACGGCATACGCGCCGTTTGGCACGAACAACCAAGCCAAGACGAACATGACGCTGCGTACTTCGCTCGAACGAGTCGAAGATCGTCGCGCGTTGCTCGAAGGCTTTGACACGTTCCAGCGTGATGCGGACCGCACCGGCTTGATGACCGGGTTGGACGCCTTCGAGAAGCAAGCCTTCAACCTCGTGCTCGGCGATGCGACCGATGCGTTTGATCTCAAGAAGGAGAACAGCAAGGTCGTTTCACAGTATGGCAAGGGCCTCGGCGAGCAACTGCTGATCGCTCGCCGATTGTGCGAGAAGGGCTGCGGGTTCGTGACGCTGAATTACGGCGGCTGGGACATGCACGGCAACATTTTGCAGAGCATGAAGGGTCGTGCCCCGATGCTTGATCACGCGGTCGGAACGTTCGTGCAAGACGTGCAAGAGCGTGGTTTAGGTGACAACATCTTGTTGGTCATCTCCGGCGAGTTCGGTCGGACTCCGAAGATCAACCGCAACGCCGGCCGCGATCACTGGGCACCGCTCAGCACGCTGGCCCTCAGCGGCGGTGGGTTGAAGATGGGCCAAGTCGTGGGTGAATCCGACTCGAAAGTCACTCGCCCGCAGACTAGACCGATCACCCCGCAAGACTTGATGGCGACGGTGTTCGACGTGCTGGGCATCGAGCAACAAACGCAGTTCGTCAACCAAGGCGGCCGGCCGGTCTTCATGGTCGAAAGCGGCAAGCCGATCCCAGAGTTGAGCGGCGTGGCTTAAGCCGCGGGCAGACACGTTGATCACAACAGAATCAGCCCGGAGACAAGTAAGCCTTCGGGCTGATTTCGTTTTTGAAGACCCCATCCGGCTTGCCCGGATGGTGAAAACGATGGTGGGCTAACAAGCAAAGTCCCAAAGAAATTCCCCAATTCTCCCGTTCCTCCGCCGAAGGCGGAGGAACGGGAGAATTGGGGGTGTGTTGCGACGACATCAACTAGCTCGCCATCTGCTTCACCAACGGCACAAGGCCGTTGGGGTCAAAAAATAAGACAGTCGCATTAGCGAAGATTAGCGTCGATTAGCGTTCCAACTTTGCCGCCGGATTGTTCTTCAGTGTTTCCTTCAGCGTCGTGATGATCACGAACGGCTTGCCGGCTTCGTCGGCCACGATGCGGCGGCCGAGTTTGTGTGGGAACGTGACTTGTTTGAGTAACAGGCCCCAGGTCGATTTCCGCAGCGGGACGGTGACTTTCAGTTCGCTCAGTTCGATCCCTTCGGCTTCGATGGCGTGATAATCGGTGAGGATCGGCACTTCGGACGCCTCCGCGGCAGCGGTCAGGACATCGGTCAACGGGACGTCATCCAGGTTGACGGGAACCACCTTGAAGAGTGCCGGGACGATCTGGCCTTGCGGCTTGTCGGGATCGAGCGGCCAGCCCACCGGCCAAGAGTCTTGCCCGTCCTCGCGCGGTGAGACCGCGAGTTCGATCTTTCCGTCCGGCGTGCGCAGCGGTTTGAACACGAGTCCGAATTCGCCGAGCGTTGCCGCCAGTGCGGTGCCGGCGCTCAGACCGCGAGTGCTCTGCCGCAGCGTCTTATTGGAGTCGATCATACGGGCGCTACGTTGTGCTTCCGGCGTCATGCGCAACGGATGTCTCTCCGGTAATGACAGCTTGCCGAGCGCCGCTTCGAGCGACAGACCTTGCGTGTCGGCAGTGACGGCGGGGCTGAGTTCGCGCATCACGGCAGCGAACTGCCGCTCGTCGAGTCCGAACAATGGCTTGCCCTGCGGTGCGCCTTGCGCTCCGTAGGTTTTGAGTTCGCGAATCCACTCACCCAGCTTCTCCGCTTCGGCGAGCGTGAAGTTGCGGTCATGGCAGAGAATCTTGCCATTGCGGTCGAGCACCGCGACGACAGTCACGCGCCGCATACGGCCCTGCTTTTGTTCCTTCACCTCTGGCTTGTCACCGGAGACTGCTTGCCGCATTTGAAATCGAATATCGAGTTTCTGAAGCCGCTGTCCCCACGCCTGCGCATGTTCTGTCGCCGCCGTCGCACCGGCGATGAGTTCGAGCGTGACTTCAGTTTCCGGAGCCTTGTTCAATCCGTCATCCGGCAGCCGAGTGGTCTGCACCGGCTTACGCGGCGATTGAGCGGGGACGAGTCCACCGCAGACGCTCCAGCCAGAAACGATTGACGAAGCCAACCAAGTTCGACGAGTGAGCAACATGCCATGACCTTTCGAGCCGAACGTAAGAATTTCAAATTTCAACCACCTGACCCAGGACTTCGCTCGCTGGTACAATACGCCGCAACGACGTGTGAGGAATCCCATGATTCATGCTGATGGTGCTCTGACTTTTCGGGAGTTTGCGATGCGTGAACCGCTGCCGTTGGCGACGATCCATGAGGCGGTACTGGAGTTCTTGCGCGGCCGTGACGACGCTGTGCTTTTTGGTGCCCAGGCGGTGAATGCTTATGTGGACGAACCACGCATGACTCAAGACGTCGATATCCTGGCGATTCGGGCTGCCGAACTGGCCGAAGAATTGCGAAATCTTTTGCATGAACGATTTCAGATCGCGGTACGAATTCGAGACATCCAGGCGGGAACTGGCTTTCGTATTTATCAGGTTCGTACGCCCAAGAACCGGCATCTTGTCGATATTCGTTCGGTTCACGAGTTGCCTCCGCACGATCGCATGGACGACGTGTTAATCCTCACTCCAGTGGAACTCATTCGGATGAAGGTGGTCAGCATGGTGGCACGTCCCCAGACGGCGAAAGGGCTGACGGACGCCGCCGACCTGCGAAGACTGTTGCTGGCTTTTCCGGACTTGAAAAGCGAACACGGTGCCGTGAGCGAGCGACTCCTTGCCAACGGTGCCACGGAAAAGACCCTGGCAGCTTGGCATGATCTGGTTCATCAGGAAATCCTGCCGGACGACGATGAGTCCGAGTTTTAGACCTTTGGGTTGATCGCGTCGTTCTCTACCCGGTGATCACTCAGGGGCAGGCGGTTCAAATCTGAAATCTACAAAAATAGCCGACGGCACGCCGTCTCGCCCCCACGCGACGACGTGCCGTTCGGCATTTGGCCCCCCGGCCTCATGTGCGATTACGGGAAGACGATGCGGGGGAAGGTGAAGTCTCTGTAGGACTGCGGAGCCGCTCCCAGCGGGGAGAGTCCGGGGAAGAAGTTCAGGACGCGAGTACGGTTCGCCGTCGGCAAGACACCCCACTCGAAGGGGCGTTCATCAAGTTGCGGATTACCGGACTCCAGCGAAACGGCGTCGTCAAAGCCAAGGTTCTTGCTGGTGAATCGATTTGTATCGACATTGATTCCCAACTGGGCCTGGGCGGCGACCGTCGCGCCGGACACTCGGAACGCCGACGGGCCTTGACCAAATGAAACGCTGGTGATGACGAAGAGGTTGCCATCGCGGGGAGCTCGACTGAGTCCCGGTTGAAGTTGAATGGTTTGATTGCTCGTCTTTTGATCCGGTTGCAAGCCGATGAGTCCCGGCAAATCCGAGTTCGAGGAAATCGGGCCTCGTCCCGTCTTCGCCACATTGCTGACGCGGTCCACAAAATTGCCTTGTGCAACGTGGAAAATATTGGGATTGTTGGTTGCTTGCGCTCGGCCAAAGTCATCGGCGAAATTGTTGATGACCACGGCTTGTTCCGTTCGCACGGGCTGTTGTGGATCAGTGGGCAGTCCTGAGAACGGATCGGGAGTTTCGTCGATGAACACTAAAGACGCACGACCGTTGAGGAATGCTCCGGTGGGAATATTGCTGGTACCTCTCAGAATCGCTGCGGATGGATTCGAACGCGGATCGGCGTCAAAGAGAACCGCGTCGAAAAGGGTGTTAATCGAGAGTTCGACTCGGAACGGTTGGTTGTTAACTGGGGTGGGAACCGGTGTATTCAAGGCAAAGAATGATCCACCGGCTAACCCCGAATAGCTGCTGACGATCGAGGCGTTCGCATCTGTGTCGGCAGCCGTTGTAAACACGACTTCTCGGAGGTCGTACACGGCCGCTCGGTCATCCAATGGCGTGCCCGGCGGATCCGCAGAATCGCTCGCGAAGAACGACGTTCGCGTCGCGTCGTCAATCCCCGTAGCCGGGTCGTCCGTGACTCGACTGTTATGGATGCCGACCACACGTCCGAAGATCGGCAGGGTCACTCCTGGAATGTTCAATTGCGTCGAAAGGTTTTGTCCGTTGCGCTGCGGGTTCTGGTCGAAGAACGCGCCAAAGTTGGTGACGTCCAACGAATCGCCCGAGTTGTGTTCAAAGATCATGTCGAGTCGGGCAACAAGTTGATTGTTGACGCCCGCGCCGGAACCGCGGAACGATCCCACATAGACATCCGCGCCAAAGTTGCCTTCGAAACCTGACGTGAGATCACGTTGGCCTTGGTCATCGAGACCATTGTTGGTGACTTTGGCAATGATCCCGCCCGGTTGCAGACGGTTGAAGAAGCCCAAGCTGCCAAAATTCGCTCCCGTCGAGGCGATAATTTCGTCTGCATTGCGGAATCCCGTTTCACCAAAGAGCGCTACCGCAGTCCCACCCGGAGCGCTGGCAAAGTCCGCGAATCCGGTGTTCGGATTGCCGTTCGCGTCGACGCCTTGGCCAAACAAGAGTGGTGCGATCGCGTTGTCGGTCGTTCCACTGCGAATGACCAATCCCGAACCGGTGATCGTGTCGATGGGTGCCCCATTCACGCCGATGTTGAGCTGCTGACCGTTCTTGATGATCAAGTTGTGATGCACTTCCAACGCCAGTCGCGGCACGCTATCGACATCGCCATCCGTTCGCATTCCGCGTGTGGGATCTTCAGGATTGGACGGAACCGGCGTATCTCCCGATTGTCCTTGCGTGAGCGAACCCGTATTGACGACGTAGATTCCTTCCTTGTTATTTGACGAGACTTTGTTGTCCACGAGACGCACTGTCGTGTCCGTCGGTGAAAACTGATTCGACGTTCCGGGGATGGTCGAGACGGGTGGATCAACACTGTCTGTCGCTCCCGTCTCCGGCGGGCCGACGTCGAGATTCTCCGGCAAACGAACCCCACCTTGATTGAGGATGTCAATTCCGCGAAGGCCGTTGATGTCGATCGTGTTGGCTTGGATCACAGCCGTCAGCGGGAAGAAGCCGGGATGCAGTTCCGCATCGTGCAAGAGAGAGGGGTTATTGGCGTGACGAACTTCGATGCCGTCATTCGAGTTTCCACGAATCTCGTTGCGGAGCACTTCGACAAACTTCGGACCGGCGGCACGCAGCAAAAGCTGGCTGCTCGGCTGAAGCATCAGTTCCGGAGCGAGCGTCTGGTTGGCCACGTTTCCAAACTGGTCGAGCAGCACGGATCGGATCGCGATGCCGTTGCCGTTATCGCTGCCGGTGGCTGTCGCGACCGCGGTGGCAGCCGCCAGACCAGCAGAGACTCCGTTATTGGTGATCGTGTTGCTATCGATGGTCAGACGGCCCGGACCGTTGATCAGGATGCCGTCAAAGCCGTTGCTGTCGATCAGATTGCCGCCGACCAACAGGTTGTTGGCTGGCAGGGCATTCGGAGTGTTGGTGGCCGCGATTTCGTTGAAGATGTTGGTGGATGTCGCATCGATCCGAATGCCACGAGCAAAGCTGTTCGTAATCGTGTTAGCCACCCAGTCGCCACCGATCTCACGCATGTCGGTCGAGTGACCGAAGTCCTCGGTCGTCAGGATGCCGTTGCCGCTGGCGAAGTTGGCCAGTGAGGCTGCGACCGTCGTGCCGTTGGCATCAATCAGATTCCGGCCGATATCCACATTCAATCGCGCATCCGCCGCGACATTCATGTGAATGCCGCTCAGACGATTGAGCGTGATTTCGTTGCCACGCAAATCAAAACCGAGAATGCTGCGACCACCCTCAGAGGCGTCGATACGAATGCCGTCGCCATCCAACTGGCCGTTGAAATTGCGATCCTGACCGGCCAGCAGGCCGGTGCCGAGGAGATCTTCACCGTTGAGAGTGATGAGGTTTTGGGAGATCAGGATGTTTTCCACCACGACGTTGTCGAGGCGGCGGAAGTTGATGCCGTCGCCGCCGTTGTTTGCGATCCGGTTGTCGCTGATGGTGAGGTTGCGGACCGTCGTCTCTTCCCGGAAGTCAAAAGCCAGGCCGTGGCTGTTATTCCCCGCCGTGGCGGTCGTGCCACCGATCACGTTGTTGAGGATCACCGAGTTGCTCACGAGAGCCGTCGCCAGCGAGAAGGAGTCTTGCCCGCGAGCTCCAATAAAGATCCCCTCACCGGAGAACGGTGTGTTGAGCGCATCCAGCACACCGTTGCCGTTGAGGTCTTCGGCGGGGTCGAGGATTCCATTTCCGTTGCGATCTTCGGTTCCATTCAAGACGCCGTTGCCGTTCGTGTCTTCCGTGGGATCGAGGACGCCGTTTCCATTGCGATCTTCGCCGAGGTCGTTGGTTGTGCCGGTAATCAGGTTGTTCTCAATACGGAACGTGCCGACCGCCGTGTTCTGAGCCAGGATCGCGATGCCAGCTCCAGCGTTGTTCTGGAACACGTTGCGATCGGCGTCGTTCGGGCCACCGATGGCAACGTCGAAGGTGCCGTTGGTCGCGGTCAGGCTGAAGCCGGGGCCGAGGTTCGGATTGGCCGCGCTGCCGATCAGCGTGTTGCCCACGAACTGGGCGGAGAACACTGTATCGGTCAGGTCAATCACGATACCGCCTTGACCGGTCGTCGAACGGTTCGAGGTGATGCCGGAGATCCTGCCCAAATTGAAGATGCCGCCCGTGCCGGTGAGGAAGAATCCGTTGCCAGCGCTGTTGCTGACATCGTTCAGGAACATGCCCAGGTCCAGGAAACCATTTCCGTTGACGTCTTCGCCGTCGTCCAAAATCATGTTGCCGTTGATGTCCTCGGTCGCCGGAAGGTTGATCGTGCCGCCGTTGGTCGCGTTGAGCAGAATGCCGTTGCCCCCGGAGTTCGTCAGCGAGTTCGCAGTGAATTGATTCAGCGTGATCGTGCCGCTGTTGGCGTTCGCGACGAAGCCGTCGCCGGTGCTGCCGTCCATCGAGTTGTTGGTGACTCGCGTGGTGATCGTGCCGCTGTTGAGCGTATTCAGCGAGAGGGCGTTCGTATTGCCGGTCAACGTGTTGTTGTTGATCTGGACCAGGTCGATCATGCCGGTGTCGGCCGTCACGAAGATTCCCGGTCCGGAGTTGTTCTGCACGGTGTTGTCGAAGATCGCACCGTTGATTTGCGCAATTTGCGGGGAGGTCGCGGCCACGGTGCTCAGATTGATCCCGCCGCGGTTGGCCGCCGAGCCGTTGTTCTGAATCGTGTTGTTACGGAGCAGCAGATTGTTGATCTGCCCATCTTCGGTGGCTTGAGCCGAGAAGCCCGCTCCGCCGTGGAACTGGATGTTGTTGCCGACAAACGTCGGGCTGTTGAGCACTGCGGTTTGCGAGACTCGCAGTTCGACACCCGGACCGCTGCCGATGTTGTTGCCGTTCGCGTTGACGACGAATTGCGCCGCTGTGGGGTCGGTCGCGACCGCTTGCAACGTGCCAGACAGCACTTGTCCGCTGGCAAAGGTGGCGGTGACTGTCGAACCGATGAATTGGTTGCCGGTCAACGCCGTGTTGGCTCCACCGGCGGTAGCTGTGCCGATGTTGAAATCGAATCGCTCTGGAATGTCCTCGCCGATATCGAGCACCCCGTTGAGGTTCGCGTCTTCGCCAGCATCGAGCACTCCGTTGACCGATTGGAAATTGTTGAAGGTCAGGTTTAACGCCGTGGATTGATCGGTGACCCCCACGGCTGTCGTCGTCGATCCGTTGACCGAGAGCAAACCGGTCGTAGCAGCAGTGCCATTCACGGGGGCGAAGATCGAGGAACCAACACCGGCCGTGTTGAATTCCAACCCCGCCGGTGCGAGGTTCCACACCAAACTATTGATGTCCCCGGCTCCCAGCGGCGATCCGTTGATGAACGAGAACGGCAGACCGGCAAACGTGCCGTTGCCCGCTCCGGCGATGAAGAACGAGCGGTCGATGATCCCGTTGCCGTTGGCGTCTTCACCCAGGTCGAGAATTCCGTTGTTGTTGGTGTCTTCGGAGAAGGTAAGGCTGCCTCCACCTTGCCCCGTGAAGTTGTTGTTGAGAGTCACGATATTGCCGATCGCCGAACCGCTGAGGTCCACGAACATCCCGCCGGCGCGGTTCGCCACGAAGTTGTTGGCGTCCAGTGGATTGGCCGCATCGAGCAGGCCGTTGCCGTTCGTGTCTTCTCCGGCATCGAGCAGGCCGTTGAAGTTGGTATCCTCGTTGCTGATGAAGCCGATGTTCGCGTTGACCACGCCGCTGTCCGCCGTGATCGACAGGCCGCGTCCGAGGTTCCCGGTGGAATGATCCGACAGCAGGCCGAAGCTGTTCCGAATCGCAATCATGTTGACGATCGCGTTGTTGACGCTCTGGACCGCGAGGCCATCGCCGGTGTTGCGAGTGAATTGATTGTTGGTGATCAGGAAGCCGCCATCGAGCAGGCCGTTGCGGTTCGTGTCCTCGGACAGATCGAGCAGACCATTGCCATTCGTGTCTTCGCCGAGGTCCAGCACGCCGTTGCGGTTCGTGTCCTCGACGATCAAGTCGATCATGCCGTTGGCATTCAAGTCCTCGCCAGCGTCGAGAAACCCGTTGCCGTTCACGTCCTCGGACGGAACGTCGAGCAGGCCGTTGCCATTCGTGTCTTCGCCGGCGTCGAGAACGCCGTTGCCGTTCGTGTCCTCGCTGACATCCAACACGCCGTTGCCGTTGAGGTCTTCGGAGCGGTCGAGGATGCCGTTGCCGTTGGTGTCCTCGCTGAGGTCGAGCCGGCCGTTGGCGTTCCTGTCCTCGCCAAGCTGAGCCAGATTGAGCGTCGAGGCATTGGCCATCAGCAAAACACCGTTGCCCTTGTTGAGCGCGCCGTCGCCGTTGAGGTCTTCGCCCGGATCGAGAATCCCGTTGAGGTTGCGATCCTCGCCCCGGTTTCCGTCGAAGATGTTGTTGGCGATCGAGGCATTGATGACGCTGCGTGTGGCGGCGGCATCCAGAATGACTCCGTTGCCGTTGTTGCTGATGTTGTTCCCTTCAATGTGCGCGTTGATGACCGCTCGGTTGCGAGCGGTGATGCTCACGCCAGCTCCGTCGTTGCCGGAGATATTGTTGCCTTGGGCCGGCAGCGTCGAACCGGCGAGCGGCGTGCTCGTATTCACGAACAGATCGAGGAGCCCGGTGCCGGAATTCGCCAACCGGAAGCCGTCGATCGACGTGCCCGGCGTGCCGACCAGCGTATTGGCTTGGAACAAACCGACGCCCGTCGCGTTGTTCAACGTGACCGCGTTGCGGTAATTCCGGAACGTGTTGTGGTGAATGTTGAAGTCCACCAGATTCGAGCCGGAGATCGCGGTCGAATTCGGAATCGCGGCGTTCGCCGTCGAGCCGTCAAACGTGAAGCCCGCCACTTCGGTGTTGGCACCGGCCAAAGTAACCAGCGTGCCCCCGGCGGGGTTGGTGAAGATTGGCGAGACAGGCGTCACATCGCCGAAGCCGGCGAGTGAGGGCAACGTGATCAATCCGAGATTCGTGTTGAGCTGCACTCCGCCGGCCGCCAGGATCGACGTGCTCAGCAGCTTCTGATCACCGAACAGCGTGATGCTGCCGTTGACCGTTCGCGAGGCCGCACTGCCGTCAACAATGACCAGCGTCGTGTTGGGCGTGTTCGCGAAACCTTGCAGCGTGTTGAACGGCCGCTCGAAGGTGCCGTCGCCGTTCGTCAGGCGATCGGGATCGACGAAGATGACCGTCACCGGAGTCCCAGCCGCCCCTTGAGCCATATTGGGCGTGCCTGGAGGTGCCACGAGAACCGGCGTGGGGTTCACATCGACGCGTGTGTTCGTCTGCACGCGATAACTACGGTTGACCGTGCTCAGCAGGCGATCCTCGACCTCCTTGGGACGGAACCAGCGGCGTGCCCGACCGTCCGGCAGCGTGAAGTTCATGTTTACCCAGGCGTTCGTCCCGAAGACCTTGTCGTCTGAAGCGATCACGTTCACGCGGAAGTTGTCGGTGACGTTCGCCTCGAAGCGCACTCGTGGCCCGGCAGCGGTTTCATCGGTTTTGGAATCCATCCAATAACCGCCGACATAGCCCGACACGCCATATTTACCCAGCAACGGCAACGGACCGCCGATCTCCGCGTCCACACCGCGGTAGGCGGACTCGTTGAGGGTTCGCTGATTGATCAGCAGATTCGACCCGCTGAAAAATGGCGAACCGACCAGCGAACTGCTGACCAGATTCGATTCCGTTCCGAACGGGATGTAGCCGTTGACGCGGAAGTCCATCCACGTCCCCAGTGACTCGAAGCTGACGCCCGCTTGCCGGTACTCGCGGGCGTGGCCATTGTCGTAGTCCACCCAGCCAGAAATTCCGTAAATGCGATTGAGCGTCGAATCGAAGGAGCGGTATCCGAGACCAGCACTCGCGCCACCGCGTCCTTGATCCGTCACCAGGCCGCGACCATCGACGAACAGCACATCCTCGCCAGAACCCAGCAAGAAGGGGAGCAGGAAGTTGAAGTTCGTGTCGTTATTGTCCACTCCCAAGCGGTTGCCGAGGAATTGACCAATGTCGAACCGCGGCCCGACATCCCGTCGCGAGTTTTTCAACGTGTCGTACGCCGGCGGCAAGGCCGGCGGCATCGGCCGTTGAAAGTTGTAGCCGGGGTCGAGCGGCATGTACGGTGACGGTGTCAGCGGGGCGAAGCCCTCCGGAGAGGGCAAACCGGCTGCACCAGGAGTCTCGGAAGTGAGGCTCGACGCGCCTGGGCCAACTCGCGACATGCCTTCTTGGGCCTGAGCTTTCGGCTGCGACACTGCGCCAGACAAGGCCGAGAACAGCAGCAGATTGCGCCAGAATCTCGCACGCTTCATGTTCATGGGGACGTTCCACGGGGTTCCGATGGGGGTCGGGACATTGACCGTCTGGTAAAGACATGGCGACTCTACCGGTTATGACGGTTACTCAGAGTTTTCGGCGTGTTCGATTGGCGAAGTTGAGTGGAAACAGCGTCGGCCTGAGAAACTCTTCCGATTCCGCAGAGCTTGCGTGCGCCCCGTCTCTACCGATTCAGCGCAACTCCCCTGGCTTATGGGCAGTTAGCGAATCGTTGAATGATGGAAGCCACGTTTTTCCGAGGGGATCATCCCCTGGTCCCCAGCCAGCCTAATTTGGCATTCGCCCCACAAAGGATTCCTCCAGGAAACATCCTGGCGAGCGGGGCGTCCCAAAAGAGTTGTTTCAGTGCCGGGAATTTTTTGGGCGAGCTGTGTATCTTGTGTCCGCGTCCGAAGCAGCCAATGGAATCAACCGCAGGGTGTCTGCGAGTCGGCTTTCGGAGATCTTATTATTTTTCAAACAGGGGAATCAAAATGAAGAAGCTGGCGATGTTCTTGGGATGCGGCGTGGTTGCATTTGCGATTGGTTGTGGCGGCGAAACCGCAGCACCGCCCGTGGCGGCTCCGAAAATGGATCCGGCGATGATGGAGAAGATGGCGAATCCCGCCGAAGTGAAGCCGGCCGGTGAGGAGAAACCCGCCGGTGAAGAGAAGCCGGCCGCCGGCGAAGAGAAGC
This sequence comes from Planctomyces sp. SH-PL62, assembly GCA_945905295.1. Classification (GTDB taxonomy): domain Bacteria; phylum Planctomycetota; class Planctomycetia; order Planctomycetales; family Planctomycetaceae; genus SXKJ01. The sequence continues at coordinate 12,584 of CAMDPX010000177.1, forward strand.
CGAAGGAAGAGAAGCCAGCCGGCGAAGAGAAGCCGAAGGAAGAGGCCGGCGAGAAGAAGGAGTAGTTTCGGAGTTTCTCCGTGAACGCACTCAATGAATTGACCAAGACCTTCGAGTTGAACAACTCGAAGGTCTTTTTCTTTTCCGGTTGCGCCGGACTGTGAAACTTGCCGTCCGCCGTGCGGCACACTGCAATGCCCCCTGCTGACCCGTTGGGGTTCAGTTCTGCTTCTGAAATGCTCATCGAGGAGTTCACCATGCGACGGCGACTAACGCGAGATTGGCGGTCTTGGATCGTGGCGGCTTTGTGGGGCTGTCTGTTGTGCGTGCCGAGCGGATGGGCCGCCGACGCCGATCGAGTTCCCGGCACGCAGAAGCTGACGATGACCGAACCGTTGGATGTCGTGATGGTCAATGGCATCAACACCTTCGCCCTGCGCGAACTGGAAGAGTCGCCGCAGCGCCGCGACGCGAAGTGGAAGCGGGACTATTCGTCGGCGGAAGCGTACGCGAAAAGCGTCGCGGCGAATCGCCAGCGATTCGTGACGAACATCGGTGCGGTCGATCCACGGGTGCCGAACACGGCGATCGAATTGCTCGTGACCACCGAACGGGGCTCGCAGGTCGCCGTCGGTGCTGGTTTCGAGGTCCATGCCGTGCGTTGGCGAGTCCTTGAGGGTGTGACGGCCGAGGGGCTGTTGTTGCAGCCGACGAAAGCCGTCACCGCTCGCGCCGTCGTATTGCCGGATGCGGATTGGACTCCCGAACAATTCGCCGGATTGGTGGCCGGAGGCGATGCGAAGTCGCTGATTCCGAAGCGGCTGGCCGAGAACGGCGTGCAAGTTTTGGTGCCGATGCTTATCAGCCGGGACGACACGTTTTCCGGGAGCCCGTATGTCGCCTTCACGAATCAGTCGCACCGCGAGTACGTCTATCGCATGTCGTTCGAGATGGGGCGGCATGTGATCGGCTACGAAGTTCAAAAGGTGCTGGCCGCCGTCGATCTCTTCACGCGATTGAATGACTCCGAAAAGCGAGACTTGCCGATTGGCGTGGCGGGAGTTGGTGAAGGTGGATTGCTGGCGCTGTACTCCGGCGCGGCCGATCCGCGCATCGACGCGGTGATGGTTTCCGGTTACTTCCAGCAGCGCGAGGGGGTGTGGGAAGAGCCGATCTATCGCAACGTCTGGGCGTTGCTGACCGAGTTCGGCGATGCCGAACTCGCGAGCCTGATCGCGCCGCGATTGTTGGTCATCGAAGCTGCGGGCATTCCGGAATCCAAAGGTCCGGCCGCTCCGAAGCCAGGTCGGCGAGGTGGTGCCGCTCCGGGCAAGATTCAAACCGCGACGCTGGCGTCGGTGCGGTTGGAAGTGGATCGAGCGAAGCCGCACTTCGAGAAGCTCAAGGTGGCGGACAAGCTCTTCTTCCGATCCAGCGGCGAAGGTGACGGGCCGGCGGGCACCGACGTCGTGCTGACGGAATTCCTCAAAGGCTTAGGGATCGCGCAGCTCGCCGCGTCCGGCAAGGAGTTGTCGGATGTGAAAGTCTTCACGGATGCGAACGCTCGGCAGCAGAGTCAGATCAAAGAAATGACCGTCTTCACGCAGAACCTGTTGCGTCTCAGTGCGAAGGTGCGCGATCAACTCTGGGCGAAGGCGAAGCGGTCGTCGGTGGAGGATTGGGTGGCGACTGCCGACGAATTGCGACAGCTCACCTACGCCGAAATGATCGGCAAGCTGCCGGAATCGACGATGCCTCTGAATCCGCGGTCGCGACCATTCACGAACGTCGAGCCAAACATGCCCTACAAGGCGTATGAAGTTGTGCTCGACGTGTACCCGGACGTGATTGCAGGGGGCGTGTTGCTGATTCCGAACGACATCAAGCCGGGCGAGAAGCGGCCGGTGGTCGTTTGCCAGCATGGTCTCGAAGGGGTGCCGGTGGACACGATTCGCAAGGACGTGGACGGCTTTAAGTATTACTCGGCGTTCGCATCGGAGTTGTGCCGGCGGGGCTTCATCACCTACGCACCGCAGAATCCGTATCGCGGCAAGGATCTCTTCCGCACGCTGCAACGCAAATCAAATCCGATGCAGCGGTCGCTCTACAGTTACATCATTCCGCAGCATCAGCGGACGCTGGATTGGCTCGCGTCGCTGCCGTTCGTCGATTCGACTCGGCTCGCGTTTTATGGATTGTCGTATGGCGGCAAGACGGCGGTGCGCGTGCCGCCGATGCTCGTGCCCAGCGACAAGCGGCCGGGATATTGCCTCTCGATTTGCTCGGCCGACTACAACGAGTGGGTCAAGAAGAACACGTCGGACGAAGATGGTTACAGCTACGTCTTCACCGGCGAGTACGAGATCTTCGAGTGGAACATGGGGCACGTCGCGAACTACGCCGAGCTGTCCTATCTGATGACTCCGCGGCCCTTCATGGTCGAGCGTGGTCACGATGACGGCGTTGCTCCGGACGAGTGGGTCGCGTGGGAGTTCTCGAAGGTCAAACGCCACTACGACAAGCTGGGGATCGGCGACCGCACGGAGATCGAGTTCTTCATCGGACCACACACCATCAACGGCCAAGCGACTTACGAGTTCCTGCATCGGCATCTGCATTGGCCGAAGCGGTAATCCGTGTGGCATTTCGGCATCACAAGCAGCCCGGCGCGGCACACCCGCGCCGGGCTGTTTTTATGAATGCGATCCAATTGCCCCCACGAGATGACGGCCGCCTCTCGAACAAAAATCGTTGCACTTGCCACGAATTTGGCAAAATCCACTTGTGTGGCGTCGACGCCGACCTAGGTTGGAATTGATCTCCTCGATCACGAGCCATCGTGCTCCCAGCAGTCTGAGCCACCTCCTTGGCGGAGCGTGACTCGAAAAGGCAAACCCGTCGTGAGGCGGGGACGCAATGCCCAGGGTCTAGCGCGTCGCAACGTGCGCCGCATCAGATCGCCTGGCTACCGAAAGTCATCCTTTAAGATCGAGGAGAGTGACATGAAGACGCAGACCTTGTCAGGAATGAGCCGCCGCGCCGCGTGCCAGCGTTTGCTGGGATTGGCGAGCATGTCTCCGCTGGCCTTGTCGTGGCTGGGTTCCGTTCAGCCGGCCATTGGCGACAGTGACGACGACAGCCGCGGCAACACGACCCGGATCGAGGAGGACTGGTACGTCAAGATCGGCACGCCGGACCCCGATTTGGATTCACCGCAGATCACCAGTGTGATCGCTCCGTCGTGGACGCTGTCGGGCAAATATGTGGTGTTCGATATGAATTGTGCGACGCAGCCCGGCTTCGTGTCTGGTGGCGTGCAGCTCCAACTGTGGCAGGATGACGCCATCATCCAGAGCTGCAGCAACATCAACTGGGATTCGCTGCATATCGTCAACGAAGAGATTCGCTACACCTCCGTCATGAGCATCGTGGACGACAAGATGGTGTTTGAAATCATCAACGGCACCTCGGAAACCTGGGGCACGTTTGGCACGGGTGAGCTGAAGCTCGAAGTTGATACGTGGCGTCCCCATCTCAATCAGTACAGCCCGGACTTCACCGTCTACAACTCGCGGATCGGCTTTGCCTCGCACCGCGTGCGACGGTTTACGCTCGAGCGGGTGCGCTATTTCACGGCGCATGATTTGAGGACTACGGATGACACGCCGCGTGTCCTGCACACCTACGACCCAGTGATGTAACGGCGAACGGCCGGTGTTTTCACGTAGCCGCGTTCGCCAGAACGCGGGTGGCCCGCATTCAGGCCCGCCTTGTCGGCACGATTTTGATCTCAGTCACGGGTGAGGAGAATCATCATGTTTCGCACACGAACCGGAACTCAAATGCGGCGTCAACAACGGCACGCTCGGCACGGTGGCATCGTGGCTTGGTCGGCGGTGACGTTGACTGCCGTGGTGGGATTCACCGCGCTCGCGGTGGATGTCGGATTCATGACCCAGACCAAAGCGCAGATGCAGGCGGCGGCCGATGGTGCCGCGCTGTCGGCGGCTTTGGAAATGCCCAACGGCTGGGGGAGCGGCAAGTCGTTGACGGCCACGCAGGTCAGTACGGCCGGAGTCTCCGCCGCACAAGCGGTCGCGAGTCAGTACCGTCTGGGAGAGCAAGCCGCCGCTTATTTGGACACAACTCGCGACGTGCGCTTCGGCCAGCGGACTCGAACGTCTGAAGGGGCGTGGATCGAGACCTGGGGTGCGTCCCCGTACAACATGGTGGAAGTCACGATTCATCGCGATCAGCCACTCGCCGGAAACACGGCCACTCGTGCCGATCAGGAGTTGCCGCTGTTCTTCGCGGGTACCATGGGGAATAAATCGGCGGCGCTAATCGCCAGGGCGACCGCGGTGATTTCTCCTGGGAACGGCTTCTACATCCCACCGGGAAGCGGGTTGACTTGCCCGCTGTTGCCGCTCGCGATTGACGAGACAACGTGGAACAACCTCATCAACAGTGGTGTTGGCAGCGACAACTACAAGTACAACTCCAATGGAACAGTCACCAGCGGCACCGATGGGATCAAAGAGGTGAGCCTGTATCCCGACAGCAGCGGAAGTCTCCCTTCGGGAAATCGCGGCAGCGTCGATTTCGGTTCACCGAGCAACAGCACGGCCGACTTGTCGCGGCAGATTCGCTATGGCTGTAACGAAAATGATCTGTCGTACTTTGGCGGCAGGATTCAGATTCCTGCGAGCGGCTTGCTGGCGGTCAATGGAGATACCGGGCTCAGTGCCGGCATTAAAGATGACCTGGCCACGATCATCGGTCAGCCGCGAGCGATTCCCGTTTTCCGTTCCGTCTCCGGTCCCGGCAACAACGCCACGTATCAAATCTGCAAGTTCGTCGGCATCCGGGTAATGTTCGTGCAGCTCACCGGCAGTCCCAGCCAAAAGAAAGTGATCGTGCAACCGGCCCCCGTCTTTGATGGCACGATCGTCGGTGCTCCGGGAGCTATTCAGGTCGATTCGATCATGACCTCGCTGAAGTTGGTCCACTGATCGTTCGACGGCGCGACGGGGTCGGGAGTCTTTTTCATGCCGCAATTGCTGGAGACTCGGCAATTGAACCCGTGTTTTG
>CAMDPX010000178.1 GCA_945905295.1 Planctomyces sp. SH-PL62
CAGTGACAACGAGGACTCTTCGGAGTGGTTCGTAAGAAAGACAGAAAATCAGGCGGATTTCATGGCCGGTATGAGGGCGGCGCGAGTAAATCGCGGGTGCCTACGTTGATTTGAACCGGCAACAATTTGGGGCGATTTTCGAGACGGCTCAATGGAGTTCGGGGGTCGCGTTGCGCGCAGACTTCTTTTGGTTGCGGCCGAAGGCCGCCTTAAGTTGTGAATCCGATTCTATTCAATCCTGCGCGAGGTACGCGAATAGATCGCGAAGCTCTTGCGGCTTGAGCAGCTTGTATTGGTCGTCGGGCATCAGCGAGACCGGCGATTCGCGCAACTCGTCGATGTCGGCAATGGCGAGCGTGACACGTTCGTTCTTCGCGTTGGCCAGCGTCAGCCCCGCGTCGGTTCGTTCGACGATCAGCCCGTTGAGGACACGGCCATCCTGCATCTGCACCACATGGCTGAGAAATTCCTTACGGATCACCACGCTGGGATCGACCAGGCTGATCAGCAGATAATCGCGGTCTTTGCGATTGGCCGTCGTCAGGTCCGGGCCGAGCTTCGTTCCCTCGCCACGAAACGGATGGCATGTGGCACAGTGCTTCTTGAAGACCGCTTGGCCGGCTGCGACGTTGCCGCCCGCGGCCCGCAGATCGTTATTCAGCCGTCGCACCTCAGCCAACTTCTCTTCGCGAGTTGCCGCGCTCAGCTTGCCCCAATGCTTCGTCACCAGCATGTCGAGGTCACGATCCTCAAACAGCGCGACGCGACGCACTTGATCGACGGCCATGTCGTTCGCCTTGAGATGCCCCTGATCCACGAACTTCAGCAACGCGGCCGCCGATGGCTTTCGCCCCAACAGCAGGTCGATGATCTGAGTCCTCAGTTTCGGCGGCAGTTTGGGAGACGACGTCAGCAGGCCGACCGCGACCGCGTCGCTGTTGAGTCTTGCCAGCACACTCGCCGCTGCCGAGCGAACCGCGTCCGGTTGGCTCGGCGATAACACCAACTCCAACAGCGAGTCCGCGGCAGTCGGCTCGACCGCGTCGGCCAACAGAGTCAGCCAAGCCACGCGACGATTGGCCTCTGCCTGCGAATTCAAACTCTCCTTGAGCGTGCGGTCATAAGCCGCGCGATGTTTCAGCGCGAGGGCAAATGGCAGCAACGTCGGATCATCCGGCTTCGCTTGCCAGCGGGAGAGAACCCACTCGGTCAACTCCGGCGACAGCGCGGCGGCTTTGACGGGCGATTCCTCGCGCGGAGCTTCTCGCCATCCGGCGAACAGCGATGCCGCCAGCCGATCTCGTTCGCTGTCGTCGGGCGCGGCTCGCAGCAACTGGAGACACGAGACGTGATCGGCGGCAGTCCCCTCGGCCGCGTAACGCCGGACGAGTCGCGGCAGCAACGTCTCGCGACCCAACTTCGACTTCCACAGCGATGGCCGGACGAAACGCTTCATCACTTCAGCTCGGCCGCTGACGCTGTGACGTTCGACCGCCCACCACCAGAGCAGCGGCAGATACGAATCGGAATTGTCGATGTCCCGATTGATGTTCGCGTTGATGATCGGCAGCGCCTGATTCGCCGGTAGCCGCGCGGCGGTGCAGGCCAATTGCTGCCGCACCTGGACCGACGGGTCTTGCTCGGCAAAGTCGTCCAAATGATGAGCCATCTCCGTCGAGACCGCCTGCATGGGATCGCCGAGCAATCGCACCGTCCACATCCGCACGGCAGCGTGCGGGCTGTCGAGCAGTTGGAAAGCCAGCGTCTCGTTGAATCCGCCGCAGACATTGAGCGTCCACAAGGCTTCGAGCGCGGCGGATTCGTCACGCTCGGCCAGCGCTTTCTGTCGCAACGATTCCCTGACGGATGGATCACGGCGACGACCCAACTCCTGTCGCGCATGTCGCACGGACCACTGACTACGATGGGAGTTCAGCTTCAGCAATTCATCGTTCGACAACTTCGCGAAATCAACCGGCTCGGCGGGTTTCGTTCCCTTCGCGGCGATGCGATAGATGCGACCGTTCGAGCGATCCCATTCGGCATCGGGATCAGGATGCGCCGTTCGCGAGTCATGCCAATCGGAAACGTAGATCGCTCCGTCCGGTCCCATCGTCACGTCGGTCGGCGCGAACCAGGTGTCGTTCGCAACCAGCAACTCACCGGCGTGAGCTGTCTGAAACGTCGAGCCACGCGGTTCGATGTCGTGCCAATAAACTCCGTGGCCGAGCAGATCGCCGGCGATGTATCTGCCTCGGAAGGACTCCGGAAACGAGTCTCCCTGATAGGCGATGCCGCCGACCGTCACATGCCCGCCCCGAAAGTTCTTATGCGGCGCATGATCGAAGAAGCCGTAAGCGTGCGGGTTGTGCAACGCTCCGTGCTTGGCGAACGCCTTCACGAAGTAGCCCCCCTGCACGCCGTGCAGCAGCACATTGCCGCCCCAGTTCGTGCTGTAGAGCAAGTTGCCAAAGCGATCAAAATCCAAACCCCACGAGTTGCCACCTCCTTCGCAGAAGAGTTCAAACACGCGCGTCAGCGGGTGATACCGCCACACCCCTTGTTGAAACTCGATGCCGCGCACGTTGGCGGTCACGGTGCTTCCCTGGCAGCCGTAGAGCCAACCGTCCGGTCCGAACGTCAGCGAGTTCGCAACGCTGTGAGCGTCCTCCATACCAAAGCCGCTGAGCAACACTTCGGGATCGCCATCGGGAACATCGTCACGGTTCTTGTCAGGGTAGAAGAGCAAGTACGGCACGTTGAGCACAAACACGCCGCCATGTCCGAACGCGATCCCGGTGGTGAGATTCAAGCCGTCGATGAAATCGCGACCGCGATCCATGCGGCCGTCGCCGTCGGCGTCTTCGAGAATCGTGATTCGATCCGCTCCACGCGGCCCCTTCGGCGGCGGCTCCGGCACGCGGTCGTACTTCGTCCGCGAAAACCGATCGACCTGCACGCGCTTCAGTCCCGCCGGATTCGGGTACTGCAAATACTGAATCACCCACAAGCGGCCGCGATCATCGAACTCAATCGCCACTGGCTGCCGCACGAGCGGCTCGCTCGCGACGACGCTGACCTCGAAGCCGTCCGCGACGGTCATCCGCTTCACAGCTTCATCGGGGGAGAATCCCTGGCCGAGCGTCGCTGACACCAAGCAAGTCAGCCAGACGGCCACGATGACAAAGACTCTAATCGCCGACTGAAACATCTTGGTGGAACCGTGGCGTGGAAAGGCAGTCAGAAAAATTGTCCGGCCGAACGCCGATCGGCTGTCGGCTCACGGCGAACGGCCGGACATTCGCGATCAGTCACGGACTACGGAAGGGCGATCGTGCGCAGATCCTGCGAGCCGCTCGGCGATTGCGTGACGATCACGGCGTGCGTGTTGTTCAGCTTGTCGAGCTGCACGACTCCTTCGAGTGCCTTGATCGTCTCGTAGGATTGACCGGCGACTCCTCCGCCGCGCACGGGTTCGGTGAGGCCCGGATTCTTGGTGATCCCTTCGGTCGTGATCTTCATCACTCCGCGATTGTTGTTGGACATCAGCAGGAAGGTCTTGCCCTCCTTCTGATAGACGATCATGTCGAGTGGCTGATTCCTGTTGCCCAATTCGGCGACGGTCGTGCCGCGAGTTTTCTCGCCGGGCTTCAAAGTGTTGACGGGGAACTTCACGAGCGGCGTGCAGGTGAAGCCGGCCAGCAGGCTCGCTTCGCCATCAATGTTGATCGGCAGGAATGTGCGGACGACGGCGTTGCCTTCCACTTGGGCGTGAGCCGCGTGATAGATTTCGACGTTGGTACCGGCATTCGCATCCGTGAAGGGGAACGGAATCTCGCGCACGTTGGACAGCGCTCCGCCAGCCACGCCGGAGACGTAAACCTTCCCTTCGGCATACGCGATGTCGGTAATGGATTGGCCGCGGAGGTTGGCCTTTCCGCGCTTCGTCTCGACTTCTTTGTCCTCGGGAGCGTTCGGCAGTTCGATCTTTTGCATCAGCACTTTTTGCAGTCCGACTTGGCTGAGCTTGCCATCGGCCGCGATCTTCACGAGCGCCGCGCTGCCGGCCTTCGAGACCGACAAGAAGACATTGCCGGTCAACGGATTCACGGCGAGATCAGTGATCGCGATCTTGTCGGCGTTCACACCGAGCAACTCGGCAACCTTCGCGTTCAAACCGGAGACGTTGATCTCGACCTTGCTCGGATCACCCTTGGTGTCGCCGGTCCCGATTGCGAAAACGGTCGCACCCTTGGCATCTCCGACAAACAGAATCCCATCCGGTCCAAACGCCAGCGGCCCGGCGGATTTGATTTCCGGAGTGCCTTCTTTCAGGCCCCACTCGGCTCCGAAAGCGGCGCTCATCGAGACCAACAGACCAGCCATGACACAGGACACCAAACGGATCGCTCGCATGATTCACTCCTGCTGTGGAATTCCCGCTGGGTGTCTGCGGCCACGCGGCCAAGCCACCTAGCAACGACGGGCGAGCAGTATGCAATCCGAGCTTGTGAATGGGAACCAAGCCCACCGGATTGCCGTTCGCTGATTCGCTAAACGGCTGCATCGACTTCGGCTACAGTCGAACCGTAATCGCGGTCCCGTTCCTCTGGAGCCCCACTCATGAAAGCCACGATCGTTCTCTTCGGTCTCATCGTCTGTGCGATTTCCCTGACAGCCACCGCGGCGGATTCGCTGGCCGGCAAGCGGCCGAACATCGTCTTCGTTTTGACCGACGATCAGGGCTACGGCGATCTGTCGTGTCATGGCAATCCGATCTTGAAGACGCCCAACATCGACCGGCTGCATCGCGAAGGAGTCCGCTTCACCGACTTCATGGTCAGCCCGACTTGCTCACCAACACGCTCGGCGTTGATGACCGGGCGGCATGAGTTCCGCAACGGCATCACGCACACGATCAACGAACGCGAACGACTGACATTGTCCGCGACGACGTTGGCTCAAGTGTTGAAGTCGGCCGGTTACGCGACCGGCATCTTTGGCAAATGGCATCTCGGTGACGAACCGGATCACTGGCCCAGCCGCCGCGGCTTCGACGAGATGTTCATTCACGGAGCCGGCGGCATCGGCCAGTCGTATCCCGGAAGCTGCGGCGACGCGCCGGGCAACACCTATTTCAGCCCGGCGATTCTGCACAACGGCAAGTTCGAAAAGACCAACGGCTATTGCACCGACGTCTTCTTCAATCAGGCGTTGAAGTGGATCGAAGCGACGAAGGGCCAGCAGCCGTTCTACGCACACATTGCCACAAACGCTCCGCACGGGCCGCTGCAAGTACGACCGGAAGATGAGGCTCGGTACAGCGACAAGGTTAAAGACGCGGACGTCGCGAAGTTCTTCGGCATGATCGCGAACATCGACGACAACGTCGGCAAGCTGCTCGCGAAGCTCAGCGAGTGGGGGATCGAACGGGACACGCTGGTCATCTTCATGAACGACAATGGCGGCACCGTCGGTGTGAAGGTCCACAACGCCGGCATGCGCGGACAGAAAGTGACACCGTATCTCGGCGGCATTCGGGCCAACTCCTTCTGGCGTTGGCCCGGCACGCTCAAGCCAGCCGATTGCGACCGCCTCGCCGCGCACATCGACTTCTTCCCAACGCTGGCCGAACTTGCCGGAGCGAAGATCACCGATGACGTGAAGAAACAAGTCGAAGGCCGCAGCCTTGTCTCGTTGTTGTCGAACCCGCAAGCCGATTGGCTCGACCGCACATTGTTCACTCACGTCGGCCGCTGGCCGGTTGGAGCCGATCGCTCGAAGTTCAAGTATGCGACGTGCAGTGTCCGCAACTCGCGATACCAATTGGTGACCGCCTCCAAAGGTGAAACGAAGAACTGGCAACTCTTCGATCTGAAAGCCGATCCCAGCGAGAAGACAGACATCGCCGACAAGAATCCGGACGTCGTGAAGCAACTCGACAGCGAATACGACCGCTGGTGGGATTCGGTCCAACCGCAACTCGTCAACGAAGACGCCGTCCCTCCCGCCGAGAATCCGTTTAAGACGCTGTTCAATCAGCAGTTCGCCAAATAGCCGTGAGGCTCATCGCTCCGCGACGCCATGATTCCTCTGCCAGCCGGGACCATTGCCACGAGAGCCGTACTCAAATCAATCACCGCGATCGCCTGTTGCCTGCGTGGCGGTCTGCCTGCCATTGATCTCCGGAAAAAGAGCCCGACGAATTCAAGGAGACGACGAATGAGGTCCGTCATTCGTCGTCTCCTTTTATTCGTCGGGCACTTTGTTTATTTGTCGCCGAATAGCCGCTTGAGCCGCTCCTGGTGATAGCCGAGTCGTTCGCTCGCCGACATCTTCGCAAAGTTCGGACGCCCGGCCTCTGATGTTGGCGAGGCTGTCGTCTCGGACTTCTCGGCTGAGGGAGTCGGCAAGCTGATCACCGTGCCGCTGCCGCCGTAGCTCATGACGTTGGTTTGCAGTTTGAGATCGTCTTCCAGCGAACGTTGTGGAGTGATCTTCAACTCTTGCAGGACGCCGTGATACGCACGGACCGCCTCGCGCGGTTCTATGACACCATCCGTGATGTAGCGCAGCATCTGAATGAACGCGAGCTGATGCTCCGAGTTGTTGATCTTGCGGCCGTACAGCGCGACTCGTGCTCCGTATTTCTGAGCCTCGTGAATCAGCAGGAACGCATCGAGCGTCGTGCCTGATCCGCCACCCAAAATGCCAACGATCAAGTGCGGATCGAAGTTGACGAGTTCCTCCATCGCACGCGGGCCGTGATACACCATCTTCAAGAACGTCGGCCGCCCGGCGCTCGTGACTCCGGCCAACGACCGAGCGATCACGTCGTTGATGAAGCCCGGCAACTGATCCGGTGCGACGGCGTCGGGGACGTTTGGGTCGAAGATCTCCAGGAAGTAGCGGAATCGTTTCCGCTCACATTCTTCGCGGAACTCTTTGAACTGGTTGAGCACATCGATGTCCAACTCAAGCTGGTTGTTGAACGTCACCGAGTACAGGCCGAGATCGACGCCGAGCTTTCGTTCCTCCGGTTCGCAGTCGAGATGCCCGCACTGCATGTGATCGAGGCTCGCCGTGCGAAACGGCTGAGCGGGCGTGGTGTGAATTCGGCCGCCGCGATGAATGTGGACGTCGGTCGCATCGTTCGCACGAGCCGCTGGCGTGATGTGCGAGTTGTCGAACCGCCGCTCTTGAATCGTCAAAATCTCGCTGGTGCTGGCGGACATCAGCACGATGTCCACGACTCCTTGATCGATCACTTCGCGAATCTGCTGGCGGTACTGAGCCAACGTTTTGAACCGCACTTCGCCATCATGCCGCTCGGGGGACTTGCCCGGTGCGCCGATGGAGAACCCCATATCGGCATCCTTCGCGTCCGCGATGATGAACTCTTTGCAGCCGCTCGGATCAGCATGGATCGCGGCCAGTTTTCGGTCGAGAGATTTTTCAATGGGCATAACGGAACTCAGTGATTCAAAGTGCCAAGCCGGCCGAAAGCCGTCAGCCGAAAGCCGATGGCCGTTATACCGTTTTTCCGAACGGCAAAGGAAAACGGCGAAACGAACCTCCGAACTTTCGGCAGAGATGCCGGAGAGCCTAGAGTCTAAACTCCAACAGCCACAAGACTCGTTGAGGAGAGGACTCGTCCCATGAAATCACTCCGCGTCGCCACCTGCCAGTTTTCCGTCGAAGGCCGAGCCGGCCACAACCGCCGCTGGGTTCTGAAGCAGATCGCTCAAGCCGCCGAACAAGGAGCTGACGTCGTGCATTTCTCCGAGTGCGCGCTGTCGGGCTACGCGGGCGTCGATCTACCCGGCATCGCCGATTTGGATTGGACCCTCCTCGCCGCCGCGACTCGCGACGTGATGTCCGCCGCGAAAGAACATCGAGTCTGGGTGCTTTTGGGTTCGACGCATCGGCTCGATGAGCAACACAAGCCGCACAACTGCGTGTACGTCATCAATCCGAAAGGCCAGATCGTCGATCGCTACGACAAACGCTTCTGCACCGGCGCGGGAGGCAAACGGGCGACACTCGACCTGTGTCATTACTCACCCGGCGACCGCTTCGTCACGTTCCAGGTGAAGGGCATCACCTGCGGAGTCGCCATCTGCTACGACTATCGCTTTCCCGAACTGTATCGCGGCTACAAACAACTCGGCGTCGAAGTCATGTTTCAGTCGTTCCACAATGCTCGGAAAACGGTCGCGGCCGATCCCAAATACAACATCTGGAAAACGATCGTCCCCGCGACCATGCAATGCCGAGCGGCCGAGAATCACTTCTGGTTCAGTGCGAACAACAGCACCGCCCGCCCCTCCTGCTGGGGCAGCTTCGCCGTCCGCCCCGACGGCTACATCATCGGCCGCCTGCCGCGTCATCGTCCCGGAGTGCTGGTCACCGATATGCAACTCGATCCCGATTGCTTCGACGCTCCCGCACTGTGGCGACCATCCGCGATGAGCGGCCAGCTTCACAGCGGCCAGTTGGTAGATCATCCGCGGTCGCGAGAAGTGACGACGGTTTGAAGCGGCTGCGCTCGTAGTGACCCCATTTATGGGGTCGAACGCGAGATCCAGACCCGATGAATCGGGTCACTACAAGCGGAGCAACTCGCGCACGCTCGCCCCGATATCGGCCGAGCGCATCAGCGATTCCCCCACCAGAATCGCTCGGCACCCAGCCGCGATCAGGCGTTCGACATCAGTCCGCGTGCGAATGCCGCTCTCGGCCACCAGCAGCGATTGAGCCGCGATGCGCGGGGCCAGCCGGATCGTTTGATCGAAATCCGTGGTCATCGTCTTCAAGTTGCGATTGTTGACGCCGACCAACGGCGGTTGCAGCTTCAAAACTCGGTCGAGGTTGTCCGGCTCGTACAACTCGATCAAGCATTCCATGCCGAGTTCGCTGGCGTAGAAATAAAGATCGCGCAGGAGGCAGTCGTCGAGGCACTCGGCGATCAGCAGAATCGCATCCGCCCCCGCCGCGCGAGCTTCGAGCACTTGATAGCGATCAACGATGAAATCCTTCCGCAGCACCGGCAGCGAAACCGCCTGCTTGATCGCGACCAGGTATTCGAGCCGGCCTTGAAAATACTTCTCGTCGGTCAGGCAACTGATGCACGCGGCTCCGTTCGCTTCGTAGGTCTTGGCGATGGCGACGGGATCGAAGTCAGCCCGAATCAACCCGGCCGACGGCGACGCCTTCTTCACCTCGGCAATCATGCCGACGCCAATTCGCTCGGCGGACGACTGCAACGCGGCGACGAAGTCACGAACCGGCGGCGCGGACTTCAACTCCGACTCCAAAACAGCGGCGGGCCTTCGCTGTTTCGCTTCCGCAATTTCGGTTCGCTTGTCAGCGACGATTTCATCCAACACGTTTGACACTCAAAACTCCTCAATTCAAACGCGACTACTTGATTGTCACGTTTAGAGACGGATGGCTCTTGCGCAGTTCGGTGACGCCCGCCGATGTCACCTTGGTTTTCTGAAGCACAAGTGTTGTCATGGTTGAGCAACTCATCAGGTGCCGAATTCCGTCATCTGTGATTGGGACGTCAACAAGTTGCAAGTAGTTGAGATGAGGAAGTCGCGCGATTTCGGCCAGCCCAACGTCGGTCATCGGTCCGCCGCGAATTGACAAAGTCTCCAACGAAGGGCAGTTATCCGTCAGCCACGTCGCACCGTCATCGGTCACATGGCTTTTCCACAAACCCAGATGTGTGAGCCGGTGTAGTCGCGAAAGATGCCGCAAGTTCTCGTCGGTGACGTCCGTCACGTCCAATGCACCGAGCCGGTGGAAAGTTGCGAGAATTTCGAGAGCGCTGTCGTCCAAATACACGTCGAGGAATTCGATTGACTCCAGTTTTCTATGTGTTGCCAAATGTCTTAATCCGGTGGCATCTATCTGAACTCCAAGAAAGACGACCGAACTGAGATCGGGAAACTGCGATAGCACCGCCAATGACTGCGCGGAAACATCGGTTGAATCGAAATCGACCTTAGCAAGATCCGAGAATCGGCGGAGTGATTCAAGATCGCTGACATGCAATGGTTTTCCTGCAAGTTGAGCGGTGCAAATCTTGGCAAACCACGGTTCGGCCCATTGAGGAACCCAATCCGGAAGTCCTCCACGCATCGAAGTGTTCAACACCCATCCGTGTTGCCGCAATTGCCACCGGACATACAGCGGATGACCAACGACAATCAGAATCGAAACGGCTACGAACGCGACTCCAGCCCACGCAGCCCGACGAAGCAATCGCCGTTGCCGCTCGGCATTCTCAATGAGGGTTTCAGTCGGTGTCATCTCGGTCGTGGATTGCATGGCCACACTCTACCGAACAGCCGAACGATCCGCACACTCGGAGAATTGCCCCGCGAAAATGACCGCTTCAGCATCGAGCCTGCTTGATGTGAGCCGTTTTTCCCGATACTAATTGCACTCCTGCCAGTTGTCCCTGCCTCGTTTTTCGCCCACCGTTGTCTTGAGGACACGTTCATGGCCGCAATGAATCGCCTCGGTTGCTCCGAGTTTCAACGCACGCTGCTCAGCCGCCGCAGCTTTTTGAAAGCCGGAGCGTTGGGCTTTGCGGCGGGCGGACTGTCGCTGACAGATGTGCTTCGCGGTGAGGCGGCGACTAACGGAGCGACTCGCAAGAACAACGTCATCATTCTCTGGATGCGCGGCGGGCCTGCTCATCAGGACATGTGGGATCCAAAACCGGAAGCTCCCGTTGAGTATCGCGGTGAGTTCGGCGTCATCCCGACCAAAGTGCCGGGCATCATCCTGTCCGACATGCTGCCGATGTCGGCCGCTTGCCAAGACAAGTGGTCGATCATTCGCAGCCTGAACCATCACGACGCGGGGCATTCGACCGGCGATCAGATTTGTTTCACCGGCTACAACTCTGGGCCGAACGCTGACGAGAACATTCATCCGAGCTGCGGCAGCATCGCCTCCGAACAACTCGGTCATCTGAATCGCGACCTCCCGGCCTACGTCATGATCCCGAAGATGCTGCCGGGAGCGAACTCGTCTTACTTGGGAGTCGCTCACAAACCGTTCGAGACGATCGCCGATCCCGCCGTCGATGGCCCCTTCACTGTTCCGAATTTCGCTCTGCCCGACGGACTCACGGCGGACCGGCTCGGTTCGCGACGCGAAGTGCTGCAAGGCTTCGATCGCATCCGCGCGGAGATTGATCGCTCCGGTCAGATGACCGCGATGGACCGTTTCCAAAACAGCGCTTGGGGCATCTTGAGTTCCAACGCCGCACGCGATGCGTTCAACCTCGACGCCGAACCACAAGCGATCCGCGAACGCTATGGCTTCATGCCGGCGTTCGATCCCAAGGCGATCGACCGCTGCGGCGCTCCGGCTTGGAGCCAACGCATTCTGTTGGCTCGCCGATTGGTCGAAGCTGGCGTCCGCATCGTGACCGTCGATGTGCGTTGGTGGGACACACACGTCAAAGGCTTCGAGTCGTTGCGACTCGGCTTCCTGCCGCGTTGGGATCGAGCGTTCACGGCGTTGATCGAAGATCTCGAACAGCGCGGCTTGCTCGACACAACGCTGGTCGTCGGCTGGGGCGAGTTTGGCCGGACTCCGCGAGTGAATAACAACGCGGGCCGCGATCATTATCCGAACGTCTTCAGCGCGGTGCTCGCGGGTGGTCCGGTGAAAGGTGGCCGAGTCGTCGGCTCATCCGACAAGATCGCCGCATTCCCGAAGAGCAATCCGAAGTCCCCGCAAGACGTGCTGGCGTTGATCTATCGCCACCTCGGCGTGGACGTGAATCGCCAATACGTCAACCGCGCCGGCCGGCCGCACCCAGTCCTGCCCTTCGGCACGCCGGTCGACGAGCTTTGCTAGCGCGCTCGTAGTGACCCGATTGATCGGGTCGGTCTCGACCCCATAAATGGGGTCACTACGAGCGCTCTCGTTTTAGATGCCCGGAATATCGAGCTTCTCTTCGGCGGCGATTTGGCGGAGCTTCTTCAAGCCGCGTGCTTCCAGTTGGCGAGCACGCTCTTTGGTCACACCGAAGCGGTGACCGACTTCCTCCAGCGTCTTCGGCTCATCGCCGGGGCGGAGGCCGAACCGGAGCAACAGAATCTCCCGTTCGCGCGGGTCCAAACGTTCGAGAATCCGCATCAGGATGTCGTGTTGCGTATGGTTTTCACGCTCCGCTTGGAACTGGTCGCCACGTTTGTCTGAAGACATCTGGAAGACCTCGTCCGCGCCGGTCTTGTAGCGATCGAGTTGCGTGTGCTCGGCCGGAATCGTGCGGGCGAAGTTCTTCATGATGGCCCACGAGGCGTAGGTCGAGAACTTGTTGCCCCGGCTGAAATCAAACTTCTCGATCGCTCGCAGCAGCGACATGTTGCCGTCGCTGACCGTCTCGAAGAAGTTCGTGTTCGGCCGCATGTGCTTCTTGGCGATTGACACCACCAACCGCAGATTACTGCGGATCAGAAAATTCTTGATCGTCAGCGATTCCTCCAGCAACCGTTCGACTTCGCGCATCACTCCGGCCTTTGGCCGCTGCGGGTCGAGCGTCTTGCGCAGCTCTTCCCCCTTGAACTTCAAGTAGTTCATCTTGCGGAAGTAGTAGCCCTCTTCTTCGCGAGTCAGCAGCGGCAGTTGGTACAGACTTTCGAGATACGCCGGCAGACCCGCCGGCTGTGCATGAGCCTCATCGGCTTCTTCCCGAACTGGCGGAGGACCGAGGACCACCTCGTCCGCATTTGGAAGGCGGAACGAGTCGTGATCCATGAACTCGATCGGGTGATCGATCAAGTTGCGTGCTCGCATTTCGGAGATCAGGCGATACACGCTGGACCGAGTCCGGCGGAACTTCGCGACTAGCTTTTCGACCGACACGTTGAGCCGCGCGAGGCGATAAAGTTCTCGCTTCTCTTCGTCGCTCAGGGGATCGGTCGCTTGGGGAAACACGGCATTCTCCGGGTTCTGCTTGTCGTATTGTTTGAGGGTGTAGCGGATCGTTTCGGGAGCACGTTCAAATTTTCGGGCGGCACGACGTACCACCTGACTGGGATTCGCGCCCCATTTGGCCAGCCGCCGCGCCCAACCCAGGATGCGGAGCTTTTCGTCATCGGTCAGTTGGCTGAACCGGCTGCCGCGTGCGACATCCTCACGATTCCGGAGCACGAAGCGACGCACGGACGATTCCAAGAAGCCGATCTGCTTACGCGAGCCGACTCGGAATCGCCGAGCCACCAAGCCTCGCTGCCGCCACCGCGTGACCGTCTTGGTCGAGACGTGGTAGCGCTCACTGATGTCTTCCACAGAGAGCACCGGCTCGTCGATCATGTCGGTCGTGAGATTCGCGCTGTCGGAGAGGTCTTCGACGAAGCGATGCAGGTCGTGAGCCGCTTCGTCGCCCGTTAGCGTCAAATTCGGATAACGGTCGGGACGGAAGTTCGTCACTTTTTGACAGAGGTCTTCGTACCGATACGTTCCGCGCGGGCTCAACTCTCCGATGAGTTCCTCCGCACGCTGCATTTGTTCCAAGCGAACCGGCTGCGGGGCATAGCGCACCTGCTGGTCCGCCAATTGTTTCATCACCGGGTTTTTGTAGCGTGTCATGGTGAGGTCTCCTTCCCAGCCGCTCAAGCTTACGACGCGGATTGGACGGAGCGTGGGACAATATCGTTCCTAACTGCTGCGTGTTTCCGCGAGGTATCTCTCAACCTGTCGAGATTGAGATTGTTCGACCGATTTCCCCTTCGGCCCGCGAACTTTCACAAACCCGGAGATGCCGACGATCAACACGGACAACAACACAATCAACCCCATCCACTTCGCGCGGTTCTGTCGCATCTTCTCAAACGTCGCCGATCGCCCCACTAATGCCGAAGCGATGAAGAACACTGCGATTGCCAACAGAAACTTTGTCCCCATCAGGGCGTGATAGAGTTTGTCGCCCGCATGGTTCGGTCGCTGTTGGATGTAGTTGTAAAGGCCGCTCAACAGCAACACGGCAATCCCGCCATGCACCACTCGCTTCCACCGACCGAGCAGTCGCTGTCGCAACTGATTGTGCTCGGCTTCGGGAAGTTCTTTGGCCGCCGGCATCAAGATGAATCGCATGAAAACGGTGCCGCCAACCAACACGATTGCGACCGCCACATGCAGAAACCGAGACAGAACGTCTAAGGGAAATAGGTTGTCCATTGCGAAGTGTGACTCCAGTTGAGATTCGTGGGACCGCGTCCGATCTTGGCGCGTACGATCGTGAAAAGCATCTTGTCGAGCCAGAACTCGTGGAGCAACTCACCTGATCCGACGGAATGTTCGTGGTGATTGTGTTCGTTTTCCGTTTGGTTTTCGCGAGGGCACACGGTTAGACTGCTCCGCCGATGTGTTTGGATTTCCTGTGTCCCCGTTCTCACCCTGCCCGTTTTCTTCACAAGGAACCCGCCCATGATTCGTTCGCTCGCGTTGATGTCCGCATTGCTGCTCACGACCAGCCTCGTCTTGGCGGAAGATGCCAAGCCGGCGAAGCCCGCCGAAAAGGCCGAGGCCAAGCCAGCAGCACCGAAGAAGGTCGATGTCGGCATGCAGGCTCCCGACTTCAAGATCAAGGATGCGAACGGCAAGGAGATCAACCTCTCCGAGTTGACCGCCAAGGGACCAGTTCTGGTGCGGCTGACCTGCGGCTGCTCGGGCTGCGACAAAGAGCTGGCGTACTTCCAGGCGATCCACGAAGGCTACAAAGACCTCGGCCTGACGTCAGTGGCCGTCTTCAAAGAGCCGGACTCCAAGGTCGCCGCGTATGTCAAAGAGAAGAAGCTCGACATGCTCTACGCCGTCGATACCAAGGGCGATGCGTGGACCACTTTCGAGACCAAGACGATGCCGACCAACTTCTTGATCGCCAAGGGTGGCAAGATCATCTCGGTCGCGGCCGGTTGTGACCCCAGCGGACTTCTCGCCAAGAAGCTGTCTGAGAAAGTCGCCAAGACGGTCAACACGGAGACGCTCGACGTCCAGAAGAAAGTTGCCGACGATAAGGCGAAGAAGTAGACCACGAACAATGATTGCGAAAACAACGAGAGCACGCTCAGCCAACCAGGCTGAGCGTGCTCTGTTCTTTTGCGAGTAGAAGTTTCCAAACCGTAGCCGCACTCGCCCGAGTGCGGGGGGCCGGGTGAAAACCCGCGTTCTGGCGAACGCGGCTACGTCTGAGGCGAATTGCGAATCCGCTTCTAGGGCCCGTCGTACTGCTCGCCCATTTGGTACAGCGGCAGGAAGCGGTAATAGACCTCCAGGCAGAGCGTGCTGACGGCGGTCGAGAAGATGCGGCCCCCATAGGCTCCCCAGGGGGCTTTCGGATCCCAGCTTCCGGCCATGTGGCCGCGAGTCCGTTGCTCGGCGATCAACGTTTCGCGCAAGGCTTCGTTCCACTCTCGCCACGGAGCGCCGCCGTACTGATACATCGCCAGCGTGCCGTAGTACCAGAAATAAAGATTGTGCGTCGAACCGCGCGGCAGCCGCTGCATGATGTAGTTCATCCCTTCGCTGCTGGCCGGGGCGGTGCGGGAGATGCCCAGCATCTGCTTGCAGAACAACGCCTCGGCAGTCATCGAATCGGTCGGCGGCAGCAGTTGACCTCCCACCATGCGATAGCCGGCCAAGCCTTTGTTCGGGCCTTGGCTGCGCTCTTTCAGGAACAGCACCATCTTGGCCTTCGTGCTATCGGGGATCGTCAAGCCGGCGATCTCCGCGCTCTTCAGCGCCATCAATTGCCAGCCGAAGATGCTCATGTCGCTGGACTGGCCTTTGACGTACCGCCAGCCGCCGTCCGGGTTCTGATTCTCGACGATGTAATTCACCGCACGAATCACCGGCTCGCGCAGGCGAACGTCGGAGGACAGATCGCTCTGCATTCCCAAAGCCTCGGCGAGCGCGTAGGTCGTCATCGCGTGGCAGTACATCTGCTCGAAGTGCGTGGCCTTGCCGCCGAGGTATCCGTCGGCGCGCTGCTGGCGAATCAACCAACTGAGCGTGCGGTCGATCTGATCCGCGTACTGACCCTCTTCGTGCGTGTAGCCCGCTCCGAGGAACGCCAGCAGCGCGAGAGCCGTCACGCCTGAATCGGCTTGCTTGCCGGCGTTCAAGCGATCCACCCCATCTTCGTCGGTCTTCACCAAACCTGCGTGACCGGTGCAGCGGTCGCCGTCGGGGCAGAACGCATCGAAGCCGTCCGCATCCCAGAAGCCTTCCCGGTTTTGATGTGCGGCCAGCCAACGCAAACTCAACTCGACCGCCTTCTCCGACGCATCGGTGCCGCCGTACTTGCGTGCGGTCTCGCGACGCCGACCGAGATTGCGGCCTTCGTAAATTGGCGGGACTGTCGTGCGCTTGCCCAGCTTGGACGTCTCGAAGTTCGGTTGCACGAGTCGCGGCGTCAGACCTTCGTTGGGTAATTCGGTGCGCACTCCGTCGCGTACCTGCAACGGTCCGGCGGGCATGGCCGCCGGGTCTTGAGCTTTGCGTTCCGGATGAAACGTCTCGCTGCCGCCACCCACTTGGCCACGGGTCGAGCGGGATTTCAGTCGCGAGAATCCAGGAGCGCTGCCGCCAGTCCCCGCGCCCCCTCCGGTGGAATTGCTCGCGAGGGAGCCAGCCTCGTCGGACGGAACTGTGGACGGAGCCGGTCCAGAACGCCGCGGGCCAGCACCTGTCCCCGCGGAGCCAGGCGCTGGCGACACGGTTGTGGTCGTTCCGGGCACCACGCTGTCGGGCAAGGTCAGCAGTCCAGGAGTATCAAAACCCGGTACAGCGCGCTCGGGACCGCCGACGTTGCCGGAGTTCGCTTGCCGCGCGACCGATGCGCCGGGTGACCCGGTTCCCTGGCCGCGCTTGAGCGGTGCGAACGACGGCACGCGCGTTTCGGGACGAGACTCCGCCGTTGGATCATCAATCTTCAACGGCACAGCGGCTTCGACGCGCGTCGGAGCTTTTTCGCCCGACAGCTTCAATTCCGGTCGCACGTCCGGTTGATCGGGCAAAGCTGCTTTATCTGTGACTTGCAGATCCGGAGCGGTCAGCGGTTGCTGTGTTCGGGCCGGACCTTCGGATGGTTTCATTTCGCTCGGAGAGCGGCTCGTGCGGATCAACTCGTGATCCGGAGCGTCCGGCAACTTTTCCCAAACACGAGTGTTGCCCGACTTGGCCACGGCGACGCGCTCATCGGCTTCGGTGGATTTCGTGTGAACTTCGATCCGCTGCTCAGGAACGACTTCAATGTCGGACTCACCCGCCGTGGCGGGGGCTAACGACGCGGGAGGATTGACCGCGACCAATCCAAACATGCACGAGAGATGAATCAGGATCGAAAACACGAGCGACTTCCAACCGATCGACCGGTCGCCCCACTTCGTCACCAGCATCGTCAGCAGATGCAGCGTGGCTAATCCCAACCCGGTGGCCAGTCCGCTCCAGAGCGCCGTCTCGATCATTTCGACCGGCTGGCGAAACAACGACGCCAGCCATTCCACGAAATCGGCCGCGGCCAGCAGAGAGATCATTGGACTGAACTGCACGAGACGTTTCCTTGTGACGTAAGAACTGGCGAGCGGGGCGGCGTCAGCCCCCCGGTGGGCACGATCGCCGCAAAAACCGGGG
>CAMDPX010000179.1 GCA_945905295.1 Planctomyces sp. SH-PL62
CCGGTGCGTTGGCCAAATCACCGGGGGGCTGACGCCGCCCCGCTCGCCTGTTTCGTTCTTGGCAGCGCGAGGTATAGCCGGTGTGATTCCCAAATCACCAATGACCAACGGCCAATCACCAATCTGGATTCACTCTTAATACAACCGCCACACTCCGCACCTTCGCTCCGCGCTCCGGCCGAATCGACTGCTACGACCGCTCCGCTGGCCGCATCTTGACCCTGCCCCTTGGCCGGGTAGAGTTCCCGCGTCACGTCGATTCGCTCGTCTTCCGATATTTCGATCGTTTCCTATCTTCGTCCGAGGTGAATCATGGCTGCGCCAGCGAACAAGCCGGTTGGGTATCAGGTCTCGGTCATTGTGCTGTCTCTGATCCTGGTGATCTTGGGCACCGTGATTTACATGCAGGTGAAGCAAGATCGCGAGAAGCAGAAAACTTACGCGGACTCAGAAAAGAATCGCCAAGGCGTCGAAGCGGCGTTGAAGAAGCGCGACTTGGAATTTGAAGACCTCGCGAAGTTGACCGGCAACGGCACAGGCACGTCGGATTATGGACTCAACGACGACCAAAACGTGACCAAGGTCCGGGGTGCCAGCCTGGCCGACATCGCCAAAGCGGAAGTCGCTGAGCTGACCTACAAAGCGGCCATCAACAAGCTGGTCCAGCAAGCCGGCGATCTGAGGCAAGATCGCGAGAAGATCCGCGTGGACCTGGAAGCTTTGCAGAAGAATTTGCTCGACTTGCAGCGGCAGTACGACGTGCAAGTTAAGACGCAAAATGACGGACGCACGCGAGCCGAAGGAGACCTGAGCGTCGCAATCAAGAACAAGGACGAAGAGGTGCGTGCCAAACAAAAGGTGATCGACGAACTGCGGCAGTCAGTCAATGAAGCGGCCACGGAACTCGAAAACGAAAAGACCGCACATGCCACGGATACCAAGAAACTCAACGAAGAAATCACCAAGCTGACTGCGATCAATATCCGGCTCTCCAAAGACATCGACGAACTCAATAAGACCAGTTTTGAAGTGCCCGATGGCTTCGTGCGCTGGGTGGATAATCAGAACGGCCGCGTCTGGATCAATCTCGGCGAAGCGGACAACCTGCCGAAACGCATGACCTTCAGCGTTTATTCCAAGAGTCATAACGGCGTGGCGCGTGGCAGCGAGGACATCAAGGGGGCCATCGAAGTCACCCGCATCGTCGACGCGCACACCGCCGAAGCCCGTGTCATCAAGGATGACCTCTATCAGCCGATCACCAAGGGCGACCCGATCTTCACGCCGATCTGGAGCCCCGGCCGCAAAGAAAACTTTTCGTTCGTCGGCATCATCGAC
This sequence comes from Planctomyces sp. SH-PL62, assembly GCA_945905295.1. Lineage (GTDB taxonomy): Bacteria > Planctomycetota > Planctomycetia > Planctomycetales > Planctomycetaceae > SXKJ01. The sequence continues at coordinate 1,339 of CAMDPX010000179.1, forward strand.
CTCGACGGTGACGGCAAGAGCGATCGCCAGAAACTGCACGAACTGGTCTCCGGAGCCGGTGCCAACATCGACAATGAGGTCGACGACGACGGCAAACGCATCCACTACACCAAATTCCCCAACAATTTCGTCGAACACGGCGAAGGCGTACCGACCATCGACGTGAATACGAAATTCTTGGTCATCGGCCAGATTCCCGACATCACGCTGGCGGCTAAAGACGAGGACAAGGAACGTATCTCTCGCATTCTCGAAAAGCTGAAGCAACTCAAAAGCGATGCCCAGCAGCAAGGCGTGCGGATCGTCAACCTCAACGACTTCCTGTCCTGGATCGGCTACCAACCGCAGCGACGCCTGTACGTTCCCGGAGCCGAGCAAGGGGCATATCCCTTGAAGTCGGGCCAACGTCCAGCCCCGGTCGATAAGGGAACCAGCCAAGTCTCCGGAGCGATCACTGGCAACAAGCGCATCAAGCCGGCCACGACGAACAACGCGGTCAGCCCCGTGTTCAACAAGTAGTCCGACTCTGCATCTGCGCTCGTAGTGACCCCATTTATGGGGGCGAACGCTCGATCCCGACCCGATAAATCGGGTCACGACGAGCAATCAGTTGCCGAATCAATTCGCACTCAGCACCCGGTGACGTCGCCCCGCTCTCCTGCTTCATTCGTCATCGCGCGGCCCCAAACTGAGTCGGCAGTGCGATTCGTTCGCGAACCAAGTGGGCCGACTCCGCCAATACTTCCAGCGTTTGGCACTCAGCGCGGATGTCCCGGCAGGCTTCCTCCCAGGCCGGGAACAAGCCCTGCTGAATTCGCTGCCGAGCCAAACCGGCCGCCAGTTGATCCACTTGCTTCTGCAACCCGCGACGCAATCGCCGCGTGAAGAGCATCACCAGCAACGATGCCCAAATCACGAAGATCACGCCCGCATTCACATAGAAATGCGTCGGCAAAATTTTGTCGGGAGACTCCAGCGAGTCCCAGAAAAAACTCTTCACAATGCGGTACAGGACGAAGCCCACGAACGAGCACAAGAGGACTTCGTACCACGCCCGAATCAGTGCCCCCGAACGCTTCTTCGCAACATCTTCGACGATGCCATCGATGCGCTGACCGGCATCACCCAGGAACTGGCTCTCCACCCGCGCGGCTTCCTGTCGCAGTTCCTGCACGGTCTTCGATCCACTCGAAAGCTGAGTCAGCTTCGCATCGCGCAGGAATCCATTCAGCACGAATTGCGATTCGCGGAGCAAGTCGTCCTCCAGGCCAAGAGAACTGGCGACACGTTGCAGATTCGATTCGGCTTCGCGTTCCTGCTGTTTGCTCGACAACCAGCGTGTTCCCTGGACGACGCCGATCAAGGCCATCTGCACCGACGACCTCGCACGCCACAGCGAGGCCGAGGCGAGCAGGTTTCCCAGTCCCGAATACACGCGCAAAATCGACGAGAACGGACTCACGCCCCAGCGTTCGGTCACGGCCGTCAGCAATCGCCGCTCCCACAGACTTTGGCTTGCCACGAGTTCTTCCCGCAGTCGCTGAGTCATCGCGTCGTGTAACTTCTGGCTCTGCTCGCCCAACGCGATCTCCAGACGGTCGATGGCCGGCAAGTTACCGACGACATGCTCGCGGCAATGCAGCAGCGCGGCGTGGATCAAGTCGAGCAGATTCGCTCGCCGCACTTGAATCCGCTGCGAGGCGGCAATGCGGCTGGTCAGCAAGTCCTGCAACCGCGCGAAATCTCCGGACGGCCGCCGGCCGACTTGTTGACCCTGCAACGCATTCAACGAGTCCACAAAGAACACTTCCGGTACCGCGTACTTGTCGGCGAGTTGTCGCCGCCAGTCCTCGCGAATGTCGCTGTCTTGGTCGGCGTGCGTTTGGACGAACAGCAATCGGCAGCCTTCGGCCGCTTGTTGCAGTTCATCACCAACACGCGCCGAGCGATACTTCTGCTGCGTCGAGACAAACAGCAGCACATCGCAATGCGGCAGCATCTTTCGCAATCGCGAGAGATTCGATCCGGAGGTCTCCTCTTCCGATGTGTCCGGGTCCGGGCAATCGACCACGACGATGTCCCGCAAGATCGGTGAGTCGATGCGTGCCACCGCAAACTCATTCAACGGCAGGCCGAGACCTTCCAGATTCGTATCAGGATGCGCGATCAACACCGGCAGCGTCGTCGTCGGACGCTCACGGCCCGTCCGCGAGCATTCGCGTCCGACCAGCGCGTTGACCAGCGAACTCTTGCCGACGCCGGTGCCGCCGAATGTGGCAACCACCAGCGGAGCCTCCAGTCGTATCCGCAACGTCTCGACGCGGCCCAGCAACCGCCGCAGGATCGCCCGGCAATGACCGAGCGGTTCCCACGCCGAATCTGTTTCGACGAACTCGCGGACCCGCCGCAGGAGCTCGTCGATCTCGGCAAACAATTCGATTTGAGCCAGTTCGGAGTCACCCATGATTTGCTTCCGAGTTTTGAGTGTCGCCCGGCGAAGCCAGAACTTCGCTCTCTAGCACCACAATCGTGTCACGCACCTTTTGAAAGGCCTCCGACTGCGGCACGACGGTCGCCGCTTGGAGTTCGTCCGGTATGCCACGATAAAGATGTTCGGCCAACATGCGATGCAGCCAACGGGTTCGTTCCGCCGTGAACCGAATGTGCAGCCGGCGGAAGTGTGCCTCGAAAAGTCCCGCCCCCGTCGAAGCGGCTCCACTGATCGCGCTCTCTCCGACGGTCGCGGCCACCGTGCCCCCAGCGAATTCCGCGGCGGCATGAAACATCGCGTTTGCGGCCACTTGATGGACCATCTCACCAGCCGGACCGGCTCCTGTGATGAACAGGCAAAACGTCGTCACCGGACGCACGGCCGCCGCGCCGTGATCGATCCACTTCATGTATTGGAACACCTGCGGGCTGTCCTTGCGGAAGGCCTCCATCTCAGCGGTCACCAAGTCCCGAATCACCTGAGCAAAATCGGTTCGGTTGTGCTCGGTCTTCAGCAACTCCAACAACCGCGAGCGCGAGATTCCGCTGAGCATCTCTTCGATCCGCGGTTGCAGCAGCGGATTGCGAAGCTCGGCGAATTCGCAGAGCCGCTCGTAGACCGACTCGACTTTGTTGTAGATCATTTGCCATTCGCGTTCGCGAAACAGGTCCAGCGGCGGAGTCGGCTTTCCGGTCACTCGATCACGGACCAACGAGTACATGCCGAGCAGTCCCCGGCTGATCGCGTTGAAACCGTCATGGACCGTCTTGGTCAGTCCTTCGCGCTGCTGCTGCCACCAGAGTCGGACTTCCTGCACAATCATCAGGTTTGGCACGGGAGGCCAGTCGTCGTCCTTGGAGATCTTCTGCGTCAACACGAGGTCCGAGACTTTCTGAAACTCCGCGCTTCGACGTTCGATCTCGCCGAGATACGCGGGCACGCCCGTATCGGGATTCAACACGCTGCGCAACGAACCGCGCAGTGTTCGGAGTTTGATCTCGTGAAAATGCAGCGATGAGATGTCGTCTTTGAGGTTGCGCATCACGTGGGGCACGTTTTCAACGTGCCCGTCTTGCACGGGCACGTTGGAAACGTGCCCCACGTAAAACGGCAACCGATTCTCCTCCGCAGCGCGGCGGTCGGCCGGGGCAAGGTAGACAAACTCCGGCTTCACTCCGGTCTCTTGGCAGAAGGTCCGCAACCAGATCGGCCAATACGCTTCGTCATCCGGGAGCAACACTTGATTGAAGACCACGAGGACCGCTTTGTCTTCCTCTGCCGCTTTGCGAAAGAACTGTTTCACGGCCGCGTCGTTGTACTTCTGCTGGGTCAGCACCGCGACGAGCACATCGGCACAGCGGCGGATGTTGTCGGCTCGTTCCCAATTCACTCGCACGTCGCCGTCGATATCGGGCGTGTCGAGGATCAACAGATTGGACGGCGTGGCCTCGCTGGTCCGCCAGAACAAGCGATGCTCTGGATAATCTTCGAGCGCCGTGTCGGCGGCCGACCACTGATGCAGTTCAAACCCACGAAAGATCGAATCCAGATCGTGCCGTTGATCGAAGCCCGGCGGCACCAGGCAGACGGGGTGCTTCGTCCCGGAGGCGAACGGCGAAGTCGCGCTGGCACGGCAGCCTGCCAGGTGATTGAAGATGACGCTCTTGCCGATGTTCGTGCCACCCACGACCGCCACCACCAGAAAGGCATCGTCGGTCAACTGCGGCAGCAGTTTGCGTTCGAGCAACTCGAACCATTCGCGACCGGCCAGCGGAGTGAGCTGCAACAAGCGGCTCTGAACTTCCAACTGCCGCACCGCCGCGTGCAGGTGTTGAACGTGTTCGGCACAGGCGGCGTAGGTCGAACTCATCAAGCCAACTCAATCACGGAAGCGAAACCAGAGGGGCGAACGTCGCCCGATTGTGGCGAGTCGAGTTTACGGCGTCACGCTTTGCTGCCGCATCCGCTCGCGAGCGCGATTCAGGGTCGGCCCGATCGAATTCTCCGGGATGCCGAGCGAGGCGCTGATTTCGCGATAAGACTTGCCTTCCAGATGAAACTGTCGAATCACATCTGCCTCGCGTGGCGGCAGGTCACTCAACAACCGCGCGACCTCTTCACGATTCTCGATTCGTTGCGATTCCGTCGCGCCGGCGTGCGCCGCGTCGAGCGACGAACCATGCACCGACACATGCCCCAGCGCCTCGGAATGCTTTCGCTGCGTGATTTCTTTCACGACGATCCGCCGCGCAATGACGGTCAGGTACGTCGCCAGTGAGCTCTTACCGCGAAATGCCCGCAGGACACCGTAGTTGTTCGATAACAGCGTGACGAACACCTCGGCCGACAAATCCTCGACGTCGTCCGGCGACAGCGGCACGCTGCGGGCGTGTGCCGTGTGGTTGACGACATGCACGAACAGGCCAATAAATCGGTCGACGAAATCCTTCCACGCTCCGGGTTCTTCGGAGAGGCAGCGTTTCAGCAATGTTCGGTCGATTTCCGTGAGTGCCACGATGCCACAACCGTCGTCAAAAGCGGAGCGAAGTCCTCACAAATCCACGCTTTGCACTCTAGTTTGATCCCTGGAACGGGACAAGACGGCATTTTTCCGCGACTCCACAGAATGCCACGGCCAATCGAGCCGGTTGTGTCGAGGCTCCGGCATCGCTCGCTCTCGGACTCGTTGAGAATGCCTGGGACGGCCAATACATTCCGCCGCCCCAGGCTTCTGGGCCAATTCCTTCTGGATCCGTTTCGCCAATTTCCTTCGTTGTACTCTCAAGGAGCACCATGCGATTCTCTTTGATTCCGCGGGAGCAGAAATTCTTCGACCAGTTCGACGGGGTGACCAAGATCATCGTCACTGCGGCACAGACGTTTGCGGAACTCGTGGACCACTTCGATCACCGCGAGCGGCGCATGAACGAGATTCGCGAGTTGGAGCACAAGTGCGACATCGCCGTCGAGGGAATTCTGACGTCGCTCGGACGAACATTCATTACGCCGTTCGACCGTGAGGACATTCACGCGCTCGCGACGAGCCTGGATGACGTGCTCGACAACCTGGAGGAGGCCGCGTTTCGACTGACCGCCTTCGGCATCGAAAAGCCAACTCCCGAAGCGGTCAAGATGGCGCTCATCATTCAAGAGTCGTGCAACCATGTGCAACGGGCCGTGAGCATGCTCCGCAAGAATAAGCACATCAGCTCCGAGAAAATGGCGGTCGAGTTGCGCGAGATCAGCCGGCTGGAGAATATGGCCGACGAAGTGTACCGCAACGTCGAGGCCGATCTCTTCGCCGCCCCGCCGGAAATCATGACGTTCATCAAACAGAGAGAAGTGTATGCGTGGCTGGAAAACACCGTCGATGCCTGCCGCGACGTGGCGCATGTGCTCAACGAGATCGTCGTGAAGGCAAGTTGAGCGACTCGGCCGCACCTTGCCAAACTGGAGCGACTCTGAATGGAAGCGATGGATCAGGTCTTTGTGGAATTCGTGCGCGATATGGGGCAGATCGTGCAGCACCCGTATGTGCTGCTCATCCTCGTCGTGGCCCTGGCGTTCGATTTCATCAACGGATTTCACGATGCGGCGAACTCGATCGCGACGGTGGTCGGCACGCGTGTGCTTCGGCCTCTGCCAGCGGTGATCTGGGCGGCGTGGTGGAATTTTGCCGCAGCCTGGGTATTTGGCGTCGCGATCGCCAACACCGTCGGCAAGATGGTGCATAAGGAGTTTGTCACGCCCGACGTGATCTTCGCCGGATTGATTGGGGCCATCGTGTGGGATCTGATCACGTGGTATGTCGGGCTTCCCACCAGTTCATCGCACGCCTTGCTGGGTGGGTTCGGTGGAGCGGCGATGGCACACGCGTCGAAGTTTTCCGGCGTGTTGCAATGGGACCGATTCATCAAGACGGTGCAATACATTGTGATCTCGCCGTTCGTGGGACTGGTGCTGGCCTTGATCCTCGTCATTGCCTTGTTGTGGACATTTCGGCGGGCACTTCCCTCCAAAGTGGATCGGTGGTTCCGAGTGGTGCAGCTCGGTTCTGCCGCCGCATTCAGCCTGGGACACGGCACCAACGACGCACAGAAGACGATGGGCATCGTCGCCGCGTTGCTGTACGCCACGCTGTGGAAGGATCGGCAGCTCGGCTTCGAGTCCGGCAAGGAGACGTTTCCATTCTGGATCGTGCTGGTCTGCCACTTGGCGATCGGCCTCGGGACATTATGCGGTGGCTGGCGCATCGTGAAGACGATGGGCTTGAAAATCGCCAAGCTGCGCCCCTACAGCGGTGCCTGTGCCGAAACGGCCGCTGCCGTGGCACTGTTCGGCACGGCCCAAATGGGGATTCCGGTCAGCACGACGCACACGATTACTGGTGCGATTATCGGAGTCGGTGCCGTTCAACGATTCTCAGCAGTCCAGTGGGGGATTGCCCGTCGTGTGATTTGGGCGTGGATCCTGACGATCCCGGCGTCCGGGATTGTTGCCGCAGTGTCATACGGCCTGATTGTGCTAATTCGGTACTGGTTTGCCCCTCGTTGAAATCTCTCCGTCAAGAGTCGCTCTGAGCCGGCGCGACGTTGTGTTCGATCACGGTGCCGCGAGGAACTCAAGTCCCGATCCGAAACAGGGTCGGCGAGTAGGCGAGCGATTGCAAATTTCAAATTTCAGATTTCAAATTGCGAACTGAGCGGCGAGAGAATGCCGTGGACGGACACGCTAATGTGTGTTGGTCGGACTCCATCTTCTTCCTCGCCAATTTGCAACTTGCAATTTGCAATTCCCCCCCCGGCCCCGATGCACATCCAGCGCGGTTTTCAACAACCTGACCAATACCGAGGTGGCTGGGTCACCATCGGCAACTTCGACGGCGTGCATCGCGGCCATCAGAGTATGTTGGCAACGCTCGTCGCAAGAGCGGCGGCCGCCCACACGCCTGCGGTCGTGCTGACGTTCGATCCGCATCCCATCACGCTGTTGCGACCACAGCAGACACCTCCGGCCCTAAGCCTGCTCGAGCACAAACTCGAACTGTTTGAAAAGCACGGCATCGACACAGTCGTCGTCTATCCGACCGATCACGCGCTGCTGCGGCTCACGCCGGACGAATTCTTTCGCGACATCGTCATCGGCCAACTCGACGCCAGCGGCTTGGTCGAAGGTCCGAACTTTTTCTTCGGCCACAACCGAGCCGGCAACGTGCAGACGTTGCGAACGCTGTGCGATGCCGCTGGCCGCGCGCTGGAAGTGGTCTCGGCGGTGATCGTGAATGGCCGGATGATTTCCTCCAGCGAGGTCCGGTCGCGAATCGCCTCTGGCCGAATCGCCGAAGCCGTCGAGATGCTCGGCCATCCGTATCGAGTGCGCGGCGTCATTGCCCAGGGAGCCGCACGCGGCAGAACCATCGGATTCCCAACAGCGAACTTGGAAGGGATCACGACGCTGCTGCCGCCGGACGGAGTTTACGCGGGTGTTTGCACTGTCGCTGAGAAGACCTATCCGGCCGCGATCAACCTCGGCCCGAATCCCACCTTCGGCGAGGCATCCCGAAAATTCGAGGCGCATCTTCTGGGCTTCACGGGGGACTTGTACGGGCAGACGCTGGATGTCGATTTTCTGGCGCGGGTCCGGGATGTTATGCGGTTTGAGTCGAGTGATGCCTTAAAGCAACAGCTCAATCACGACCTGGAGGCCGTGCGTGCTCTAGCGGACACGGCAACCGGGCTGTAGTTTGGTCCGGCCGATCACCGTAGGCCGTCTGCCGATGGACGTGAGACCGTTTTTTGAAGTCCGAAAAACGGTATCGCGGCTCGCGGCTTTTGGCTCATGGCCTTCGGCCAGACAAGAAAACGGAAACTGACTTATGCCGATTAACTGGGAACCGCTGCGTCCAATCATTGCTGAGCACCAACGCTTCGTGCTCTCCAGCCATGTCCGCCCCGATGCCGACGCGCTGGGGTCGGAGCTTGGAATGGCCGCGTTGCTGGAAGGCATGGGCAAGGACGTGCGAATCGTCAACCCGTCGAGTTCGCCGGCCAATCTGTTGTTCTTGGACCCCACTCAGCGAATCAAAAAATTTGGTGAGGGGATGACTTCCGCCGAAGCGTTCGACACCGACGTCCACATAATTCTGGACACCAGCGCGTGGGGCCAGCTCACGGAATTGGGCGGCGTGATCAAGCACACCAAGGCAAAGAAAGTGCTGATCGACCACCACTTCAGCTCCGACGATCTCGGTGCGGTCGAGTTCAAAGACACGAGTGCCGAAGCGACCGGCGCACTCGTCTTTCAGTTGTTCCGCTTCTTCGATGTGCCGATCACGAAGGCTGCCGCCGATGCTCTGTTCTGTGCGATCGCGACCGACACCGGCTGGTTTCGATTCCCCTCGACGACCGCCAACACGCTCCGCATCGCGGGCGACCTGATTGACGCCGGAGCGCAGCCGAATTTACTGTTTCAAGTGTTGTACGAGCAGACGACCCTCTTCAGAACGAAACTGGCGGGTCGAGTGCTCAGTACCGTGAAGCTCGATTTCGAGGGGCAGTTGGCTTACGTCACGGTGACTCAACAGGACTTCGCCGAAACCGGCGCGGTTCCAGCCGACACCGAAGATCTCGTCAATGAATGCCTGAAGATCTCTGGCACCAAAGCCGCCTTCATCGCCATCGAACAAGCCACCAAATCTGTGAAAGTCAGTTTCCGCAGCCGAGTCGGTTTGAATGTCGCCGCCATCGCCGAACGCTTCGGTGGCGGAGGCCACAAACAAGCCGCCGGAGCCATCCTCCCCGGTCCCGTGCCCACCGCCATTGCTCAAGTGCTGACCGCCATCAAAGCCGCCTTGGCCACTTGAGTCCCTCCCCAACTCCCGCCTTTGAAAAAGAGAGTCACGCGATGTCTCAACCCCATCTCGACCTCCACGAGTCTCCCTCCAGTGAGCCGCGCCGCGGTTTCATGACTCATATCCTCGCGGCCGGAATCGGCCTGCTCGTCGGAGCGATACCGGCCTGTGCGGGCCTGGCCTTCTTCCTCGATCCCTTGATGCGAAAGAAAAAGGGAGCTAGCGGCGACGGCTTTATCAAAATGCCAGTTGCTCTGGAGGCATTGGAAATCGGCGGAGAACCGCAGTTGGTCAAGATCATCATGGACAAGGTCGATGCCTGGAACACGTACCTCAAGCAGCCGGTCGGAGCGGTCTACCTGCGGCGCACGGACAAGGACAAAGTCGCCGCCTTCAACTCACGCTGCCCGCACCTGGGCTGTGCCGTCGATTACAAGCCGGCCGAGAAACACTACTTCTGTCCCTGCCACACGAGCACCTTCGATGTGGACGGCGTCCTGCAAAACGATATCCCGCCGCGAGGCCTCGACACCCTCGACGTGCAAATCCGCAACGGCAGCGAAGTCTGGCTCAAATTCCAAAACTTCCGAGCCACGACTCCTGAAAAGATTCCGGTTGGCTAAGACAGACTCTCAGCCGGCGTCAGGCACCGCAGAATTCAACACCTTCCACACAAATCGCCCACCATGAACGCACTCATCAACTGGCTCGACAACCGCACCGGACTGAAGAAGCTGATGCACGAAGCTCTTTACGAGAACATCCCCGGCGGTGCTCGCTGGCGATACGTCTGGGGCAGCACGCTCATGTTTACCTTCACGATTCAGGTCATCACCGGCCTCTTTCTGTGGACGGCCTACAGCCCCAGCACAACGACCGCTTGGGAGAGCGTGTACTACATCCAGCACCACATGCAGTACGGCTGGCTGGTGCGCGGGCTGCATCACTTCTCCGCGAGCGCAATGACCGTGCTGCTGGCGTTGCATTTGATGCAGGTCGTGATCGACGGAGCCTACAAAGCTCCCCGCGAAATCAATTTTTGGCTCGGCCTGATTCTGATGCAGATTGTGCTGGGGCTCAGCCTGACCGGTTATCTGCTGCCGTGGGACCAGAAGGGCTACTACGCGACGCAGGTCTCCACCGAGATCATGGGAGCAACTCCGGTCGTCGGCCCGCAGTTGCAGCAACTCGCTCAGGGCGGCCCGCAGTATGGGCATCACACGCTGACGCGCTTCTTCGCAATGCACGCGGGAGTTCTGCCGGGCACTTTGATCGCCTTCATCGTGCTGCACATCGCCGTCTTTCGCCGGCATGGCATCACGGTTCCCGATCCCGATCGCGCACCGGCGACGACCTTCTGGCCGGACCAAGTGTTGAAGGATGGGATCGCCTGCCTCGCGGTGCTGGGCACGGTGCTGACTCTGACGATCTGGCATCACGGAGCCGAACTCGCGGCACCGGCCGATCCGTCCGAAGCGTACTCGGCCGCGCGGCCGGAGTGGTATTTTCTATTCCTGTTCCAATTCCTGCGATTTGAATGGGTCGAGCATCAGGGGCTCGCCTTCGGAGCGATTTACCTTCCAGGCGCTTTGATGGCGATCTTGGCGGCGATGCCGATCATCGGCCGTTGGAAAGTCGGGCATGCGTTCAACGTCGTCTTCTTGTTTGTGATGATGGTTGGCATCATTGGCCTCACCGGATTAGCACTGAAGAACGATGCCGCAGATCCCGATTTCACCGCGGCCGTCCGACAAGCTCACGACGATTCCGTCCGCATTGAAGAACTTGCCGAGCGTCCCGAGGGCATCCCGCTGGAAGGAGCCGTCTCGCTGCTGCGTGCTGATCCAAAGGCTCAGGGCCCGCGTTTGTTTGCCCGGAACTGTGCTCCGTGCCATCGCTACGACGGCCATGACGGGACCGGCCGCAAGGTCACTCGGAAGGACGCCATCGTCGCGGAAGTCCTCGAGAAGCAAGCGGACGGAACCAAGAAGAAGGTCAAAAAGATCGTCGGCTACAAGCCGCCCGTTGAAGAATTGGCAACCGCGAGCGACCTCGGCAAGTTCGGTTCGCCCGATTGGATCAAAGCGGTCATCACCGATTTCAAAAAGACGTTCGCCGCGTTGGAGAACGTCAAAGATAAAGACGACAAGAGCAAGATTGCAGAATCGTCGAAGCACTTTCTCGAAGGCGAGATGGCCGGCTGGTCGTCATCGCACGCGAATCATTGGCGTGCCGATGCCAAGAACGAGCACGCCTTGGACGATCTCGTCGCGTTCTTGTACTCGCAAGGCCAACGTCGCGGAGCACCGGGCGTCTCCGACGAAGCTCCGAAACGCGGACGGCAAATTTTTGAGACCGGCATACTCCCCGTCGGCAAGTTTGAATCGAACTGTATCGACTGCCACTCACTGCAACCGATCGGCGAAGACAAATTGCTCGGTGAAGTCGGAGCCGGCCCAACGCTCACCAGCTACGGAGGAGATCGTTGGCTGCGCGAGTTCCTCAGCAATCCCGGCCACGAAAAGTTCTATGGTTCGAACAACACGATGCCCGCCTTCGGCGAACGTCTGACCGAGAAAGAACTCGACCTCCTCGTCCGCTGGATGGTCGGCGATTACGAGTAGCGCTCGTAGTGACCCCATTTATGGGGGCGAGCACGTCGATCACGACCCGATAAATCGGGTCACTACAAGCGCAGGGCACTACAAGCCACACCCGCCGCCGCCCGGCGTTTCGATCGTCAGCACATCGCCTGGTTGCACGGTGATTTGAGCTTTCCCACCTAGATCAATCGCGTCCGTCGATCCGGCTTTCATCAGCGTGTTGCGGCCGAGCGATCCCGGTTCAGCACCGTTCAAGCCAAACGGAGGAAATGGTCCGCGACGCTCCGTCAACAACGAAACGTTGAGCGTCTTGAGAAACACAATGCGCCGCACGATGCCATCACCACCACGATGAGCACCAGCGCCGCCGGAGCCATGCCGAATCGAGAACTCGTGGACGCGAACGGGGTATCGCCGCTCGATCACTTCCACGTCGGTCAGCCGAGTGTTCGTCATGTGCGTGTGGACCGCATCGGCTCCGTTCGCGTTGGGAGTTGCGCCGGAACCGCCGCAGATGGTTTCGTAATAGCCGAACGTCGCATCACCGAACGTGAGATTGTTCATCGTCCCCTGACTCGCCGCCGCCAGTCCCAACGCGCCAAGCAACACATCAACCACTCGCTGCGAAGTCTCGACGTTGCCACCGACCACCGCCGCGCTCTGCGCGGGATCAGAGTGCTCCGGCGGATTCAACAAACATTCGGGAACGACAATCGTGATCGGTTCCAACACGCCGCCATTGAGCGGGATGTCCTCGTTGATGAGACAGCGGAAGACATACATCACCGCTGCCGTGACGATCGCTCGATTGGCGTTGAGGTTGCTCGTCAGCACCGGCCCCGTCCCGGTGAAATCCACGGTGGCCGAGTCTCCGGCAATCGTGATCACCGCCTGAATCGGCGAGCCATCATCCAGATGATCGACTCGCTCATACCGGCCATCCGGCAGAGCCGAAAGCGCCAGCCGCATCTTCGTCGCGGCGGCGACTTGAATGTGCCGCATATAGGCATGCACGACTTCCAGCGATTGCTTCTCGACCAACTCGCGCAACAAGTTGACGCCGATGTTGTTCGCCGCGACCTGCGCGCGAATGTCAGCCAGGTTGTCATTGACCGATCGCGTCGGATGCGAACCGGACAGCAGCAATGTTTTCAAATCGTCTTCTCGTGACACGCCGCCATCGACCAGTTTGAAGTTGCGAATCAACACTCCCTCATCACCCAGATGCTTCGAGAACGGCGGCATCGAGCCGGGCAGGATGCCGCCAATCTCCGCATGATGCGCGCGGCTGGCTGTGAAGAAGATCAACTCACCACGAGCGTCTCGCACGGGAGTCACGATGGTCACATCGGGGAGGTGCGAGCCGCCTCGGTAAGGGTCGTTGGTCACGAAGACGGAAAGGGGCCGGGAGTCTTTTTCAGAGCGGCTGTTCGTTCGCTCGCGAGAGTCGCGCGACGTAGAGCCGCTCTGAAAAAGACTCCCGACCCCGTCACGCCAGAAATCATCTGGGTTATCCGCAATGATTCGTTTAACCGTCTCGCTCATCGCGCCGAGATGCACCGGGATGTGCGGAGCATTCACCACCAGATTGCCATCCGGATCGAAGATCGCGCAACTGAAATCCAGCCGCTCTTTCACGTTTGTTGAGCACGACGTCTTTTGCAGCGTGACCCCCATCTGCTCGGCCACGGACGCGAACAGGTTGTTGAAGATCTCCAACAACACCGGATCGGCCGACTGCCGGTCGTCGCCAGCCGACAGCCGCGATACCGTTTTCTCGTCGCTCGCTTCCAGCACGACTTCACCGCGAGCCAACACACTCGCCGACCAGCCGGCATCGACGACGATGGTCGAGCTCGGTTCCGAGATGAGAGCCGGACCACCGATCTCATCCCCCGGATGTAAGTGTTCGCGAAAGAACACCGGCGTCTCGCGGAACTCGCCACCAAACCACGCACGCTGCGTTTCGTTCGCGACAGGCGTTCGTTGCACGAGTGGTTCTGAAACCGTCACCGGCTCGGCCGTCAGGCCCACCACCTCGACCCGCGCGGCGGTGATCTCCAACTTGCGGCCCGAGTGCGCGTAGCCATAAAGCTGTCGATGCAGTTCTTCGTACCGCTTCGCATAGTCACCGTCCGGAGGACAAATCACGCGAATCGTTGACTCGACTCCGGCATATCGCAGATCCAGCGAGCGGGTCGCCTGATGAATTCTCTCCGCTGAAATTCCCTCGGCCACGACTTCGGCTCGTGCCGTTTGTTCCAGTTCACTGAAGAGCGATTCCAGATCCGCCAGTTGGTCCGTTGAGTACGGCTTCAACACCGACCGCTCGCCAAATCGCCGCACGTCCGCGAGGCCGATGCCATACGCACTGAGCAAACTCGCCAGCGGATGAATCAAAACTCGCCGCATCCCCAGCGAGCTGGCAATCTCACAAGCATGTTGAGCCCCTGCCCCGCCAAAGCAGACCAGCACGTACTCCGCCGGATCGTAGCCGCGAGCGACCGAGATTTTCCGAATCGCGCGCACCATGTTCGCGTTCGCGATGCGGCACAAGCCCTCCGCCAACGCGGAGGGGTCGGGAGTCTTTTTCTGGCCGCCGTCACCAGCACTCGCAGCATCGGTTAAATGTTGGGCGGCCAGAAAAAGACTCCCGACCCCGTTGCTCTTCACGCGAGCCGCTAACTCCATCAATCGCCGCTCGACAGCGTCGAGATCGAGCGGGAATGGAAACCGCGACGGCACAATTCGGCCGAGCCACAAATTCACATCGGTCACCGTCAGCGGTCCGCCCCGCCCGTAACACGCTGGGCCAGGGTCGGAGCCGGCGCTCTGCGGGCCAACGACCAATTTCACACCGTCGAAATCGCAGATGCTCCCTCCGCCCGCCGCGACCGTTTCAATGGCGAGCATCGGCGCGACGATACGCACTCCCGCCTTCTTTGTCTCAAATTCGTATTCGTATTCACCGTCGAACCGAGACACGTCGGTGCTCGTGCCGCCCATGTCGAAGCCGATGGCTTTGTCGAAGCCCGCTTGCTGAGCGACTCGCGAGAACCCAATCACGCCACCCGCTGGACCAGACAGGATGCTGTCCTTGCCGACGAACCGATCCGCGTCGATGAGGCCACCCGTGGAGGTCATCAGTTTGAGCGGCACGGCGCTAGCCGCCGGTGTTGGTATCTGCGCAACGCCGGCGGCTAGCGCCGCACCGCTCATCTGAAGCTGCGTGCGCAGCCGTCCGACGTACTCGCGCAAGATCGGATTCAAGTACGCATCCATCACCGTCGTATCGCCGCGGCTGACGATCTTGATGAGCGGCGCGAGTCGGCTCGACACGCTGATCTCGGTGTAGCCGACCTCGCGGGCGATCCGTTCGACGAGTTGCTCGTGAGCGGAATTCGCGAACGAGTGCAGCAGGCAGATCGCCAGGGACGGCCGGTCTTGGACCAGCGATTCGAGTTGTCGCCGAATCGCCACTTCATTCGGAGCCTTGAGCACTCGACCGTCGGCGTCCAGGCGTTCGTCGATTTCGAGGACATCCGCGAACAGCGGTTCGGGCTTTTGAATATCGAGGTCGAACAGTCGTGGCCGATCTTGATTCGCGATCAGCAGCACGTCCGCGAATCCGCGTGTGGTGACAAACACCGTCCGAGCACCTCGGCGAGTCAGCAACGCATTCGTTCCGCGAGTTGTGCCGAGCCGCACCGTCACCGGCGGGATCGCTTGATCGCGCCGCAATCCCAGCGTGGTGCGGATCGCCAGAGTCGGAGCCTCTTCATTGGCGGTCAACTCGTAACGTGTGCCAGAGGTGATGCTCGGAGGCAGCAGCGTTGCGACTTCCAGCACGCCGAGTCGCCGATGAAACGCGGCCACCTTGCTCGTCAAAAACGTCTGACCCGACTCGTCGAGGAAACGAATCTCGTAGCCCAACCAGAAATCGTCGGGGTCGGCTCTTCGCAGAGGATCAACGACCCGATTCGTCCCCTGCACTTCCGCAGCCTGCCCCTTGGTGACACCGCTGCTGAGTACTTTGATCGGCCGCAACTCGCCGCTGGGTGTTCGCGCGATGCAGTCGGTGAACGTGCCGCCGACGTCGATCCAGAATTCCCAAAACGGCATTTCGATCCCTTGGTGCCTGAGAGCGTGACAATGACGTGTGACCAGGAATGAGTTATCGCGTTTCTTGTCGTCACGTCCAAGCGAGGGGCCGTCTTCGTTGACCGTCGAAAACGGTCTTTGAGCAATGTACGAATCGAACTATAAAAATGGCGTGCGTCCATCATGATACGGATCGCAGGAATTAGCCGCGCGGCGCTAGCCCCGGTTCATGCGGTGTAACCGGGGCTA
>CAMDPX010000180.1 GCA_945905295.1 Planctomyces sp. SH-PL62
CAGCCCCCCGGTGTATTCGTCGCAGGACCGGGGGGCTGACGCCGCCCCGCTCGCCAGCGCGAGGTTGTTTGTGGGTCCACGTTGCTCGACGTGAATCGGACACGTCGCTGGATCATGTGGAGCGGCGGGTTGTCCGCGCGCGGCGTGGAGCGGGCGCAGGTAGACGATGTCGCGCGGAAAGAAGAGATCCAGTCCCCAGTCGAGTGCGATGCGCAGCTTCCGTTCAAAGCCCGGCATCTTCAGCAGGTAGATCGTGCGCCACAGCGCCCATGCAAGGAAACCGGAGAATCTTAGCCCGAAGATCTCAGCCACCGCCGAACGTCGGCCGAGTCCCGCGAGCAGGCCCAGCGACTTGTGGCGGAACGGACGGGGCTCACGTCCGCGAACGACGGCGGCCAAATTGTTGGCCAATACAGTTCCTTGCCGCAGTGCGTACTGAGCGGTCGGCGGACAGAGCTTGCCGGTGATGACATCCGGCACGGCGGCGCTGTCGCCGAGTGCCCAGACGTTCGGATCGGCGACAACCTGCAAGGTTTCATCCACGGCGATGCGACCGTTCTTGTGCAGCGGCAAGCTCAATTCTTCCAGCCGTGGGTTGGGTGAGACTCCGGCCGCCCAAACAAACGTGTGACATGGGATCGTTTCGCCATTCGACAGTGTGACCGATCGCTCCGTGCAGCTTTGCACGCGAGTCTCCAGCAGCACCTCGACTTGGTTGCCTCTCAGCTTTTGCAGAGCGTACTGCGAGAGCGACTCATTGACCTCGGTGAGGATGCGGTTGCCGGAATGGACCAGTACGACGCGAATGTCTTCCGGTTGGATGTTCGGGTAATAGCGATTCGCACCGCGCACGAAGTCGTTGAGTTCGGCGAGCGTTTCGACTCCGGCAAAGCCGCCGCCGGCGATGATAAAGGTGAGCAGTTCGCGCCGCCGAGCGGGATCGGGGTCCATGTCGGCGTGTTCGAGCTTGTCGATGACATGCGCGTGCAACGCGGCGGCATCGGCGAGGCTTTTGATCGTCAGCGCGTGCTCGGCAACGCCCGGCAGGCCGAAGAAGTTCGTGACCGAACCGAGCGCGATCACCAGTTGATCGAACGGCACGGTGTAGCGTCCGCACTTGCCGCAATGCCGTGCGACGATCTCGCGCCGTTCCAGGTCAATCGATTGCAGCTCAGCCTGCTTGACGTTGGTCCGCCGCAGGAGTGCTCGCAAGGGAAAGACGATGTGCTTCGGCTGTATCGACCCCGACGGGACTTCGGGGAGCAACGGTGTGAACGTGAAGAAGTTCTCGGTGTCGATCAGCGTGATCTCGATGTTCGGGTCGCGTCGAAAGAGTTTTTCGAGACGCAAGGCGACGTTCGTGCCGGCGAACCCTCCTCCCAGAATGACGATGCGTTGCGGCGGAGTCATGGCGAGTGTTCCTGAAAGCGATGGCGTCAGAGCGTGTTTGTTTTTCACACGCTTATCCGATGCTGGCCGACTCGCGCGGTTACGGCGATTCGCGAGCGCTCGTTCCGCGACACATCCCATGTAACCTTGCTGGGCGTTCGGCATCAGAGTCGAGCCACCGCACTCCAAGACTTGAAAGGCTGTACGGCAACGATAGCGTGCTGTTCATGGCTGCCGAATTGATTTCCGCAAATGACGTCGCGATGACCAGCGAGGAAGCGTCGCTGATTGTGTCGTTGCGCTCGGGAGATGCGGCGGCGTTCGAGGTCACGGTGCGGCAATACGGTGGGCGGATGCTGACGGTTGCTCGGCAGTTGTTGGGGAACGCTGACGATGCTCAGGATGCCGTGCAGGATGCGTTCGTCACGGCGTTGCGATCACTGGCGAACTTCGAGGGGCGGTCGAGCCTCGCGACCTGGCTGCATCGAATTGTCGTGAATGCGGCGCTGATGAAGTTACGGTCTCGGCGACGACGACACGAACAGCCGATTGAAGAATTCTTGCCAACTTATTTGGAAGACGGACATCAAGCTCGACCGGCTTCCCGCTGGGGGGAAGCGGCGGCCGCAAGCCTCGAACAGGACGAGACGCGGCAACTCGTCCGGCAGTGCATCGACCGCTTGCCGGAAACCCATCGCACCATTTTGTTGCTCAGAGACATCCAAGAGTTGGACACTGAAACCGTCGCCGGCCTTTTGGAGATCAGCTCCGACGCCGTCAAAGTCCGATTACACCGAGCACGCCAGGCCCTGCGCACGTTGCTCGACCCGGTGCTGGGACCATGAATCCATGACGAAAATGACCTGTCACGAACTGATCGACTTCTTGTCGGATTACCTCGACGGCGCATTGCCGAGCGAGACGGTCGCCGTGTTTGACCATCATCTGTCGATCTGCCCGGACTGCATGTCGTATCTCGACAACTTCCGCGCGACGCTGCGAGCGACGAAGTCCGCGTTCGCTCCCGACGCCGCGGCCACGACGGTTCCCGAAGAACTCGTGCAAGCGATCCTCGCCAGCCGCGGCCAGTAGGCCGCGCAGGGGTGCATGACACAAACCCCACCGAGCTTGCCTCGGAGGAAACGGGCCTATGCACGACGAGCGTGAAGTCAGCGTCGCGCAAAAGGCCAAACCACCAAAAGATCGACAGCGAATTTAAGGAGACAGCGAATCGGACACCTGCTGAAGGAATCGTGACGACGCGCGGCACTGTTTCGATCCAAGAATCGACTGTGGATCGAAGATGTGTAGATACCAGCGAGGCTGGGCCTCAGACCAAAAGCAGAATCCCCACGGATGGCATGGCGATACCACTGATGAAGAGAGGTATGAGAATCGTGACTGCTTGCGCTTCCCTCCTTTCCTGTCTTCATCCGCGGTATCGCCATGCCATCCGTGGGATATCTGCCTTGAATTTGGCCTTCAGACAAACTGCAAACTTGACTGAGTCACAACAGGCTTTGAGATCGAAGAGTTCCAATGAGGCAAGCTCGGAGGGCTTGTGTCTGTATCGCGCGCGTTCGATCGAGTGGGGTTTCGGAAAAATAGTTTGTAACCGCTCGCGCGCCGCTGCATCTGAGTTCTGTCGCTGTGCAGTGAACCAGATGACTCACCCGGCCGAGTCTTAATGCCGGATCGATCGAGTTGAATCTCAGGCTTTCACGTTTCCATCACCCACTTTTTGCGAGGAGATTGTTTCCATGAAGAGCTTCACCTTTGCCGCCGTCGCGGCCAGCTTGTTGTTGGGAGTTTGCGTGTTCGTGACCGGCTGCGGCAGTTCGTCGACCGGCAATGACAAGATGGGCATGTCCGATGGAAAGATGGCCGACACCAAGATGTCCGCGATGGACAAGATGTCGGACGACAAGATAAGCGACGGAAAAATGGACAAGATGTCGAACGACAAAATGGCTGACGGAAAAATGGGGAATGACAAGATGGCGGGCAAGTAATGCCTCGCAACATTTTGAGCGTGACGGTGCCGAAGCACCGAGACCTCGTCGAGCGAACGACGCACTTCGCGATTCGCCGACTCCAGCCGGCACCGTCACGTTTTGGTTACGGGTCTAGCATCGAATGGAATCTCAGTCGCGGGAGCGACTGAGCTACGTAGGCGAGTCGCTCCTGCGACTCGCATTTCTGCGACGCGAATCCCAGACATCGTTCGGAGTTCAAATCATGCGACATCTCGAACACAAACATCCGCGCCCGATTCGCTGGATGCACTGGCTGAACGTCGTGCTGCTCAGCGGCATGATCTGGAGTGGCTTGCTGATTTACTGGGCCAATGATGTCTACAACGTGCGAGTCGGACGGCGCGTGTTGTTCCACTTCTTTCCCGACTGGTTCTACACCGGGCTGGGATTGAACGCTCGGCTGGCTGAGGGGATGGCCTGGCACTTCTTCTTCATGTGGGGCTTCGCACTCAACGGTCTGGCCTACGTCGGCTACACGTTGATCTCCGGCGAATGGCGGCATCTCGTGCCGACTCGGAAATCGTTCCGCGAGGCGTGGGTCGTCGTGCTGCACGATCTGCATCTCAGCAAAGTTGAACCGCCGAAGCGAAAATTCAACGCGGCGCAACAGTTCGCCTACACCGGAGTGATCCTGATGGGGGGCGGTTCGTTGCTGACCGGCTTGGCGATCTACAAGCCGGTGCAATTCGCCTGGCTGACGAATGCGCTGGGAGGCTACGAATGGGCGCGGCTCGAGCACTTCGCGCTGACGGTCGGCTACGTTTTGTTTTTTCTGATGCACATCACCCAAGTCATCCGCTCCGGCTGGAGCAACTTCGCCGCGATGGTCTGCGGGTACGAGTTGAGCGCCGAAGTGCCTCAACCAATGACCGTTGTCCGATCGCCGGTCGTTTCACAAGAAACACATTTGGAACAGAAGGTCGCAGAGGACGCAAAGGTGGAAGAAGCGGCTGAACTCACACCCGCAAAGTGATTTCTGTGATTCCCTTCGCGATCTCCGCGTCCTTCTGTTCGATCGAACCAACTTTTTGGAGCCGATCATGTCTACTACTCCTGTGACCTCTCCAGTCGATCCTGAACAACAACTGCGTCAGATGACGCGCCGCAGCTTTGCGACGGGCGGCATCGCGGCGCTGGTCGGTACGACCGGCTTGTGGTGGCTGAAGTCCGCCAAGCTCGACGACGGCATCTCGTGGCCGTTGCGCAAGGTGTTGCAGTTCAACGAACGAGTCAGCCAGGCGTACTTCGGTCCCGATCGGTTGGCTCCGACCTTTGACATTTCGCGTGCGAGAGAGCCGCGAGTCAACGGGCAGATCGGCCTCAAGAAGTCAGTCGATCTTGCGCGCTGGCGAATTGATGTGCTCAGCCCTGGCGAGAAGCTTGTCGTCGAGCGTTCGCTGCCGATGGGGGCGATTCACGATCTGCCGCGCTTCGAGATGGTCACCGAATTCAAATGCGTCGAAGGCTGGAGCCAAGTCGTGCAATGGGCCGGGGCACGTCTCTCCGACTTCATCGAGAAGTACGGCCACGAGACGCCGTTCATCGGACTGACCACACCGGATCGCAAATACTACGTCGGCCTCGACCGAGCCAGCGCGATGCACTCGCAATCGCTGCTGGCCTACGAGATGAACGGCGAACCGCTGACGCCGGGCCACGGCGCTCCGCTGCGATTGGTCTGCCCGCTGAAGTACGGCGTCAAGTCGATCAAGCAGATCGGAGCCATCCAATTCGCCAACCACCGCCCCGCCGATTACTGGGCCGAACGGGGCTATGACTGGTATCTGGGGCATTGAGGAGCATCCGGGAAGGGGTCGGGAGTCTTTTTCATGCCGCACGATACGAGTGAAGTCACCCAGACTTCTACGATTGCGGCATGAAAAAGACTCCCGACCCCGTCGCACTCAGCAGCGTGCGACTCGTCGTCAAAAACCCTCGTTGACCGATCAGACGGAACGGGGCTACGTTCCCGCCTCAATGGGGCGGCTGGTGGAAATTCCGCTCGTAGGGCGGAGAGGTGCAAGGATGCGACTCGTCAGCGTGTGTTGTCTCTTGGCGGTCATGTCATTCGCTGGGTGGAGGGTTCGCGCGGCGGACGATGCGCCCCCCGCCATTCCCGAAACCACCAAGCCGGTGTCGGCCGAGCGTGTATTGCTGCTACAGACCGGCAAGATCATCAAAGGCGTGGTTCGGCAGACCACGGCCGGTTATGTCGTCAACGTACCGGGCGGGCAGCAGGTGCTGCCATTCGATCAGGTGCGGTTCAATGCGGATGACCTGGAAGACGCTTATCGTCTGCAACGTTCCTCATTGCCGGAACGACCGGTGTCGGCACATATCGAGTTAGCTCGCTGGTGCCATACCCACGGAATGCCGGATCAAGCCTGCAAAGAACTGCGTGATGTCTTGCGGATTGAGCCGGAGTCCACGATCGCGCGGAGCATGCTGCAACGGATCAACGACCAACTGCTGGCGACGAAGGAACTCCCCGCCGTCGCGGCTCGGAATCACGGACAGTATTCCATGCTCGGCGATCCCAAGCTGGGAATCCCCGCCGACACGCTGGGGGGGTTGCCGCGCGAAGCCGCGTTGGATTTTGTTTCCAAAGTGCAGCCGCTGCTGGTCAATCGCTGTGCGACCGCCGGCTGCCACGGGATCGGTTCGGGAAACTCGTTCGAGTTGCAACGCACAAAGCTCGGCAAGTCTCCACCCAAGTCTCATTCGGAACGCAATCTGGCCGCCGTCCTGGAACGCATCGACCGCGAGCAACCGCTGAGCAGTCCGTTGCTCACGAAGCTGCGCGGCGAATCCAAATCCAACGGCGCTCGCCAATCGCACGGCGGTCTGTCCCGCGAGCAGACACAGACGCTCCGCAATTGGATCGAAGCGATCTCCGAGAAACCGGAACCCGTCGCACCCGCGAAACCCGAGTCCGAACCGCAGGACGACGACACGAAGACGGAGTCGCCAAAGCCCCGATCCGACGCCAATAGCAACGACGACGGCGACGACAACCTCTATCGCCGCCTCGTGCGCGAACTGCGATCGGGTGAGGCAAAAAACTAACCCGCCTCGTCAGCGAGGGCCGCCGCTTCATTGGCGAGCGGGGCGGCGTCAGACCAATGGCACTGACTTTAGATCGATCGCCATTGGCGTGAGATTTACGCCCGGGTTTGACTCCCTTTCAAAGGAGTCAAAGCTGTTGTCTCAGCGGATGCGCCCGGATAAGTCGCTCGAAGCAGTCGTCAAGAAGCTGTTGGATAACCGCGTCGATGCAATCGGCCCCCACTACGCTCGGCACAGTCGTTTTGACAAATCCCGCAGCCGGCTGAATTGCTGGACGAGCTTCGGCACGCCATCGAAGCCCATCAGCAACATCCAGACGTATCGGAACACGGCGAAGATATCTCCGGGAGTCGCCGACGTGAGCGAGCAGGTTCGCAGCAAGGCCAGCACCAGCACGCCCAGCACGAACAACTCCATCGTACCGAAGTTGAGCGCTTCGCAGTCAGAGAGTTTCACCCGCAACGAAGCCACGGCGTCATAGTGGCGCCGGATCGCCGGTGCATGGTTGCGGTCGATGACATCCACTTCGTGCTCCAGTTCGTCGTGCAACTGGCGGCTCAACTCAAACGTGCGGCGCGAATAGATACGGTTCAAGACAACCGCCGGCAGCAGCAGGCCCAGACAGATGGGGACGAGACTGCGGTCGTAGAACGCCAACAGGACCAACGCTCCGACAACGGAGTACAGCGACTTGATGAGCAGAGGCACGTAGTTCTCGAAGAACTCGACGAACTCACGCGACAACGAACTGCGAGCAGCGACTCGTGACGTGCCGATCTCGCGGCCACGTTGCTCGACGACCAGTTTGGTGGCGAGTTCGGTGTAGATGCCGGTGAAAACTCGCGTGTCGTACATCTGCCGCAGCGAGCTGATCAGCAAGTGCGTCAAATGCTGGCCGACAAACAGCAGCAGCCCGAACGAGGACTCGTGCAGCAAATCGTTGATCGCGAGTCCCAACACCAACGGCTGCGACAATCGCAGCAGGTTCTCGATATTGAAGAGCAGGTACGTCAGCAACAGCTTCGCGCGGTTGGCGGCGAAGAGGAGACGAAGCGGGTTCGTGCCGGCGGCGGAATCGACTCCGCGAGCTGGCTCGGTACGCGGTCGCGGAGGCAGAATGGTCGGAGCGGATTGCAAAGCCAGCATGATGTTCTCCCACTTTTGTTGTGGGTGGTTAATTCAAGAAGCCGCCGAACGAGAGAGAGCAACATTCGCTCGGCGGCCTCGGTCTCACAGCTCAGTGTTCGATCCCAAATCTCAAAGTTAGCTCAGCCAAACGCCACGAATCCCATCTCCGCGGCGTCGAGGCAGAACTCCATCAATTCGCCACGGGAAACGGACCGGTCCAGCCGCTTCCAATCCTGTAGCGTTAGCGGGCCGTGGGAAGCTAAAGCCTCGACGAAGTACCGGCCGGTCTCCTCGAAGGCCGAGGTCCGAATTTGATTTCGGCAAGCAAAGAACATCACATCCGCTGGAGTCGTCGCCCCTTCCTCCAGCAGCACCGCCGTTTGAAACGTCGTCCAAGTCCGAATGGGGTTGAGATGCACACGCAGCTTCGGATTCGTGCCGAGCTCGACTTTCAGCCGTTCCGTCAGGCTGCGGAGTTCCTGGAAGCGGACATGCCCCAGCCGATTCTTGCGGGCGACATGTTCGACTTCGTGCCGAGCAAGCTGACAGGTGATGTGGTCTTGCTGTTCGGGAGTCGCCACCTGTGACAGGCTGAGCCAACGAAGGAACCGATCTCCGTCCGAGCAGCCCGAGTCATACGCGGCCAGCGGCACTTCGAGGATGTACTCGGAGACGAGATCTTCCAGCGGATCGAAGACCGGCTTGAGCAACTCGACTTGATCCAGAATTTTGTCAATGCGTTTGTCGAGATTCCCGTCCGTGAACAACTTCACGTGCTCGATCTTCGAACCATTGGCCAAGAACGGCCGCACGTCCTCGACGTAGCCCAGCGCCATCGTTTGCGCACATCGCTGGATTTGATCGCGGTAGGTTTCCAGCGGCGGTGAAGTCAGAGTGGTCACGACGGCAATCCTTCGTCAGTGGGTACTTCGTCATTCGTCGTTGCCTCCTGGTCCTCCGGGGAGAAGTGTGGTTGTGCCGTTTGCGCAGGACTTTGTCGCCGGCCTTCCCAACAATCGGCGACATCATCCAAACAGAACTTCCACACTCCGCCCCGGAGAACCAGGAGGTTTTCTCGTCTCAATTCGGTCTATCGCGGCGAACAAATCTCTTCCGCGATGGCTCGCACCTGGCGGATTTCGCGCCGCCAGCCTCGTTCGTCGGGATAGTTTTGGTCGCGTTCGAGAAACACCGAGTCAATCTTGCTGCGGCCTTGATCGAGCGCGTGGCGGTACAAGTCCCACACCGGTTCCGGAATCGGTTCCGAATGGCTGTCGATGTACATGCCCGCCTGTTCGTCGAAGAAACCGCCGGCCAGATGGATTTGAACTCGGTCAGCGGCCGGCATGACTTCGGCGATGAAGTCATACGGATCGAAGCCAAAGTTGGTCGCGTTGGCGTAGACGTTGGTCACGTCGAGCAACCAGCCGCAGCCGGTATTCCGCAGCACCTTCCACAAGAATTCCGCCTCGGTCATTGTTCCCTCGAACTGAAACAGAGAGGCGATGTTCTCGATGTAGAACCGCCGGTCGCGCCGACCAAAGAACGTTTGCACGAGGTCGATGTTGCGGCAGGTCGCGTCGAGAGCGGCCGGCGTGAACGGCGGCGGAGCGAAGTGTCCCATCTCGACGCCGTGATGCGCGTCGCGGGTGAAGCCGAGATGATCGCTGATCGACTCGGCGTTGTTCTCTTCTGCGATGGCCAGCAGCGTTTCGAGATAGTTGTGTCCGGGAGCATCCGGGCTGGCGACCGAAAGTTTCAGGGCGTGAATGCCCACATGCTCGAACTCTTGATCGCCGAGGTAGCGGTCGATGCGAAGCGGGTCATCGGCTCGTTCAAAAGTGATCTCGACGGCGTTGATGGCTGGGTCATCGAGAACGTAACGGTTCTGTTCGCGAAGTGCGTACCCAATTCCCGGCATGAGCAATCGTGATGAGTTCATCGAACAAACAGCATCGAGCGTGGCGAGGGACATTGCGGAATCCTTCCGATTGAAACCGTACCGCGACCCGTTAGGGAGCGGTCTGACTGATAACCACAGGCCGCTTCCTGACGGTCGCGGTACGGTGAAGAAACAGCGAGCGATCAGCTTGAACTGGCTGATGCGGCGATGGTGATGCGATTGTGAACTCGCACGCATCCGAGGCTGGACGACCTCCGCTCGCCGGATGGTCCAGCAACTACCGTCTACCTCGACAGCAACGACAGCAACGGCAGCAGCGATGACGCTCGGCCGACTTCTTGAGGGAGTCATCGGTTCGCAACGCGGTCAGTTCGCGAACGACTTTCTTGGTCTGCGACAGGGTGGTCATGGCTTGGATCCTTCTGAGCCTGAGTGTTTCCGAAATGAGCCGAGTCCAGCGATTGCCTCAGCGGGAACATCCCGTCTGAACTGGTTGACTCGCATTCGGTTGGCGTGTGGCAGATGGCAGTTGGGGTGCCAATCATCGGCAATCTGAATCGGCCGCAACTCAACGGTGATCAAGCGAGGAATCGCCGAGTCTTTTGTGAATCAACGCAAACACGAACCGCATGTCTGTGTTCGACCGGCCGTCGTCAGGATGGCAACAAGCGTGGTCGAGCCGATGGCGAAACGGTGCGTGCCCGGCCAGGAATCTCAGGCCCGATTCGGGGATGGCGTTTCCCTGAGTCAGGTCGATGAGCAGATGCTCGTCCGCGTCGGAACCTTGGAGGCCCAGTGCGTCGGTGGTCAGCGATCCGCGAATCAATTCTTGGCCGGCGGGATTGGTGACCACATATTGGTTGCCGTCTCGGCCGAGCGTGCTGACTCTCAACCAAGCGAGCGAGTCGCTATGTGGTTTCGAGATGACCACTGGTCCGCCGCGATGGTGGCGAGGCATTCGCTCGGGGATTGGCCTTGGGCTCGTCCGCCGCGGCGGATGGATCAGACTCAGGGCCTCTCGCTACGCAGAAAGCTGCAGTGTGCGCCGGCGAGCGTCTGCCAACTTCCTCCTACTGTTGCTTGACGCAATCACGTCAATTCTTGATGGTGTTCGTCTCACGTTCGCTCCCGATGAACGTGGAATTCGCAACGCGGACGCCTATCGAGGAAATCTTGCGCATGACTTTTCCACACCGCACCGGTTCTTGGCGATGGCTGTTTCGAGCCTGTCTCGTGGCTTTTCTGCTGATCACGTCGGCGACATCAGGATTCGCTCAGACGCGAGCGAGCGTCCCGTCGGTCGAGCAGCAGAAGGAAAGCGCGAAGCTGTTGGAGGAGATCCACAAGCTCTCTCGCTTGAAGACTGCACCGGAGAAGCAGGACGTTGTGAAGAAGTTGATGGCGAGTTCTCGCGACAAGAGTTTGGCCTCCGATCAGCGGTATGGCGTGCTGACGACGGTGATCCCGTTGGCCAAGGAGACGGGTGACTTCGCCAGTTGGCTGGAGGCGGTCAACGCGCTGGTCGGTGCCTTTGAAGTCGATGCGAACAAGGAGAAGACGCGGTTGCTGACGGAGTTTCTGGAAGCCAGTAAGCCGGGGACGTCGTTGAAACCGGCAGCGGTGGAGGAGGCGCTGGCCATCGCTCGCGTGGCATCGAAAGAGAATCGGTATGCCGATGCGAACTCACTGCTGAGTGTGGTGGAGGCCACGGTTCGGCGAGCCACGGGAGCGAACAACCTCAACAAAGTCGTCGCCGAGACTCGTGACGCGGTCACGGCTCGCGAGAAAGATTGGAAGGCGTTTCAAGCCGCCAGCACGAAGCTCGGCACGAACGCCGATGATCCGGCCGCGAACTTGGCGGTCGGACGCTGGCATCTGCTCCAGCAAGGTGACTGGAAGACGGCGTTGCCGTTCCTGGCGAAAGTCAGCGACGCGAAATGGAAAGCCGCCGCCGAACGGGAACAAACCGCTCCGCTCGACGCGACGGTTCAATTTGCGGTCGGCGAGGCGTGGTGGAAAATCGCGGAGAACGAGTCCGGAGCCATGAAGACCGCGCTGCTGGTCCATGCGGGTGAGTGGTACGCGCGAGCGCAGCCGAATCTCACCTCTGTGCTCGAGAAGGAACTCGTGACCAAACGCCTCGACCAGATCGCGCCGCTGAAGGGAGCGGCTCCCGTGAAGCCCGCCGGTCCTGTGAATCCCAATCCGAATCCGACCGTGACGCAAACCCCACCCCCCGCGAAGCCCGGCGAGTGGATCGACCTCCTCGAATGGTCCGAAGGCGTCGATTGGGCTCCACGCGGGATTGATTGGAATGCAAACGTCGAAGGGAAACCGACGAAGGCTGGGATCACACTGAAGCGAGCGCCGTTCATGCGATTCCCACTCCCTGCCATCATTGATGGTGATTACGAAATGGAGGTTGAGTTCACACGGCACGCTGGGAATGAATCCGCCTCCGTTCACTTTCCCGTGGGTATCCACACGATGCGTTTGGAACTCGGCGGTGGTGCGGGGAGTGTTTCGTATGTCGCATTTGTTGACGCCAAACTCTTTGGCGAACGCCGGCCCGCACCGTACTCCAACAATCAACCGCATCGCGTCTTTATTCGTGTGCGACACGACGGCGACAAAGCCAACTTCAATATCGACTGGGACAACACCAAGGACTACATCAAATGGGAAGGCGCATATTCAGCACTAACGGATCTCGACGCATCGCCTTGGAAAACAACGATGGTTCGACATCCTTGGATCGGGGGATTCGATAACAACCTCGAATTTCATAAGGTTCGATCTCGAATGCTCTCGGGGGCGATCCGCCGTGATGTCATCACTGACGCGGATCGCGAACAGGATCTCAAGAACGGCTTCGTCCGTCTCGTCGGGCAAAAAGCAATCGCGCCAAAGGTTGGTTGGGCACAATTCCTCGTCAACCAAATTCCCTTGGATGCGAAACCTGGCGACACAGAACGTCTTTGGCCACTCATCACTCGCGACTTCAAAGTCTGCGACGACTTCTATGGTGCTCTCGCTCCGTCACGTCTGAAATGTCCGATCCCAACGGGAGCGAAGAGTTTTTCTGCGATCGGCTACAACGATTCGAGTCGCACTGCGAAGTACATCGTCCTGGTGGATGGCAAGCCGGTCTATGACTCTGGTGTCACGGATATCGCGATCGTGAAGGTTGAAATCCCAGCCAAAGCCTCGTTGCTGGAACTCGTCATCGATCCGGATGGCGATCGGTCTAACGATCACACTTATTGGTGCTATCCTCGGTTCCACTCCATGACGCTCGAAAAGGTGTCGGACAAGATGCTTGACGGTAAACCCGGACCGCTCAAATTCACCATCGCGTCGCATTCGACACCTCCGGGATCAACGCTCTCCTACAACAAACCGCCGTTTGACTTAATCAAGTGCGTTCCCATTCACTTTCGAGACGCGAAACCGTGCGACGAATTCTTGTTCGCGCACGCTCCTTCAACGGTGACTTATCAAGTCCCTGAAGGCATGACACGATTCACCGCGATTGGCTACAACGTCCTTAGCAATCATGTGAAGTACGAAGTCTGGGCCGACGCGAAACGCCTCTACGAAAGCCCTCAAGCCGGCATCATCCCCATCGACGTCAAACTGCCTCCCGGCACAAAGACGATCGAGTTGAAGATCAACGACCTCGGCAATTCTGGAAACGACGCCAGCATGTGGTGCTACCCGCGTCTGCATCGGAAGTGAGTCCGCTCCGGGGCCGGGGTTGTGAATCGTCGCCAGTTTCGCCAAAGATCGGCGACCGAGGTTGATGAGATTCTGATTGGTTCGATGACCTGAACACCGTAAGATCGCGGAGCACAAAGGAGAGAACCGATGATTCAGCAAATCGACGCCGTCTACGAAAATGGACTGTTACGTCCCAGTCAGTTGTTGCGACTGGCGGAGCATGAGCGAGTTCGTATCACGGTCGTGACCGGCGATCATGACGACCTTCTCGATGACAACTTCGCGGTTGGTCAAGACTTCGATGCCGATGTCAGCTTGGAGGAAGTTCGATCGGCACTCTCGACGATCCAAGGCTCGATGGATGCGGCCATCAACGAACTTCGGGGTGAGTTCTGATCGTGGCCAACTACTTCGACATGAGCGCTTTGTGCCGCCATTACCACTCTGAGCAAGGTTCGGATGTGGTTGATCAAGTACTGGCAGATGCCGGCGCGACGCAGTACGTCTCCTGGTTGACGGTACTGGAGACGCAGTCGGCCTTCGCGTTGAAGGTCCGAACGGGCGAGATCAAGGAATCTCACTTGGCAATCCTGCGGTCTCGCCTCTTTGCCGACATCGCTCAAAAGCGACTGCTGGTCATCCGAGTCTTGCGCCGCCATTACGACCGAGCGGACAAACTGCTGGTGACCTACGGACCAACCGTCCGACTACGAACGCTCGACGCACTGCATTTGGCCATTGCGTTGGATCTGCAACAGCGGGGACTCGCTCAGAACTTGATCACTGCGGACACGGCAATGGCGACGGTCGGAATCCAAGAAGGCTTGACCATCATCAATCCGCTTTCACCCGCAGGTGGATGACATCGAACCTAGCCTTCGCACCAAGTGAATAATGAAAGCGAGAACGATCATGCCCCGTCATACGACGTACGCGAAAGCCGCCGCGAATTTGGCGACCTTGTGCGACCAAGTCACGGCCGACCGTGACGTCATCCTGATCAGTCGGCGAGGGGTGGATGATGTCGCACTCGTGGCCGCTTCAGAACTGTCGGGCCTTTTAGAGACGGCTCACTTGCTGCGGTCGCCCAAGAATGCCCGACGATTGATGACTGCCATGAAGCGTGCCGAATCGCGTCGAGGGAAAGTGGAATCGGCTTCGGGATTGCGGCAGGAGATGGGCCTTGACCGGCAAGAATAAATCTTCCGCTGTGCCACCTCCCCCGCGCGATGCCGTTTTCCATCCAGAGTTTCGTGAAGAGTTTCGATTTGATTCTGGAGCGAAACCGAGCGAAAAGTCGCCCTGCGGGCCTTTGACCTGATCGAAGCGATCATGACCGATCCCTTTCGAGGAATCGGAAAACCTGAACCGTTGAAGTACGCTTTGGCGGGTGCTTGGTCGCGACGTCTGACGCAAGAACATCGCATCGTCTATCTGGTCCGCAATGATCGAATCGACTTCCTTCAGGCTCGATACCACTATTGAACTTGCACTGCGGGCATCATCCACATCGACGTCAAACTGCCTCCCAGCACCAAGACAATCGAGTTGAAGGTCAACGACCTCGGCAACAATCGACTCGACCACAGCATGTGGTGCTACCCGCGTCTGCATCGGAAGTGAGTCCGCTCCGGGGCCGGGGCTGTGCGTCATCGTCGCACATCGCCTGAGCAAGTCACTTCATCGTGAGTTCGACCTGCCGACCCTCGATGACCACTCGCACCCCGTTTCGCACAAGTACACGCAGTCCCAACAAGGGGAGTCGCGGCGCTGCTGGGTGATGGTCGGGATACACAGCGATGCCATCCAGGCATTTCAGCTCGACACCATCCATCACAAGATCGCACTCCGCCAGCGGAACGATTTGTTGGTTGACCTTAATGAATCCGATCTGCCGCAGGGCCAAGCCAGCCCAGTCGCGCAGTTGATCATGGCGGATCGAAAAATTGTGGGAGTGGCCAGTATCGAGAATGGCGGGAAAGATCGGCGAATGGCGACTGCCAACGGACAACGACACTTCGACGGCGATCTGAAATGGTCGCAGAAGCTCTGGCCCGGTGGGCGTCGCGACCGTCCCAGGTTGCTCAGGAATGAGAAACTTCATCGGCGGTCTCGAACTCGAAAAACGAAGGATCGACTTCTTCCGCAGACAGATAAGCTCGCCACTGGTCGTACTGCTGCTGCGTGATGAGATAGTACGACCGCTCGCCATCGCTGACTTCAACCGGTGCTCCGTGCGTGATGGCTTCACGCTGCTCGGTCGTGAGTTGAACCATGATTGTGGCACTCCGCGTTTGAGTCGTAGTTCGACGTCTTGTCGGTATCCAGTCTAATCTCGCTTCGACGACGCGACAATTTGCTCCGTCGAAGTTTCGATTGCCCTCTGACCACAGCATGTGGTGCTACCCGCGTCTGCATCGGAAGTGAGTCCGCTCCGGGGTCGGGTCAGCGTCGTGGCCGGCCTCGTGGAGGCGATGTCCGCACTGTCCGGTCACTCGGTGGCAGTGTTACATTGGTTGCGTCACTCACTCTGAGACGACTGGAGTTATTTCATGAGCCAGCAAACCATCGAATTGAATGATGAACTTGTGGCGGTGCTCAATTCGCTCAACCAACCCGTTCGACAGTCCATTCCCGAACTTGTCGTGTTGGAGCTGTATCGCCGTGGCATCATCTCCAGCGGCAAAGCGGCCGAGTGGTTTGGATTGGGCCGCGCGGAATTCATCAGCCATGCCTCGCAACTGGGAATTCCGTTCTTCGACATGACCGCATCTGAGTGGGAGAGCGAACGCCAGAACGCGGAGACGCTGTGATGGCCAATCGCGTCGTGAGTAATTCCAGCCCGATCATCGCTCTCTCCGATCTCAATCGTTAGGACTTGCTGTTGGAGTTGTTCGGTGAACTCGCCGTGCCGCCCGCCGTGATCGGTGAGACCGTATCCGCCGCGCCGCTGCCACAGTGGATTCACGAAGTCGAACTCACGCAGCCCATTGATCCACAGATCTTGATCGCTGGGCTTGGTCCCGGCGAAAGCGCAGCGATCCACTTGGCTCTCGAAACCAGTTCGCCGTGGTTGATCTTGGATGATCGTCCTGCCCGTCGGTTGGCGATTTCTCTGGGAATACCAATCATCGGGACGCTCGGCATTTTGCTCGCCGCGAAACGCAAGGGGCTGCTGACTGCGCTCAAGCCAGTTCTCAACGAGTTGATGCAAACGGGCTTCTTCGTAGCGCCGGCTCTGTACCGCCAAGTGTTGTCAGATGGCGGCGAGTAGCGGCCAGTGGTGCTACCCGCGTCTAAATCGGAAGTGAGTCCGCTCCGGGGCCGGGGCTGTCATTCGTCGCTAATCTCGCGCTGTTGTGGTCGGTCTCCGACCGAGTCACCTCATTCGACCGCAGGTCTTACTGAACGGCCCAGAAGTGTCGGAAGCGTGCCTCATCGCACCGCAGGAACGCGGAGACCTTCGGTCGTCGAATCGTGGCTCGATCAGGAAACCGGCCACAACAGCCAGACACGGCGAGGAACAGATTCAGCGACGCCACGACGGGGTTGCGGCGACGCCAGAGTCGCAATCGCTCCCAGGCACCGGTGCGATCGACGGAGACCGGTTGATGGGCCAGCGACCGCTTGACGTCCGCGGCCAACGCTTTCGCGTCGAGGTAACGCTCGTCCCGCTTCTTGGACATCGCGGTGGCACAGATTGCATCGAGTTCCCGCGAGATCGTGGGATCGACGTCACGCGCTCGCGGACTGGGGGCTTCGCTGATGCGGTGGAGCAGGTCGAAAATCGATTCGATCTTGGCGAGCGGGGCGGCGTCAGCTCCCCGGTGTTTTGCTTGCTCGATCACCGTCGCGGAATCAGTTGGCGACGCACCTTCCACATCACACCGGGGGGCTGACGCCGCCCCGCTCGCCTGTTTCGGGTTGGGGTTACGTTTAGTGGTGCGATGCGGCGGTTGGCCGGTGAGGATCTCGAAGAGGATGGTGCCCAGGCCGTAGATGTCGGTGCGGTGGTCGAGCAGGTCCACTCGGCCGGCGGCTTGTTCGGGGGACATGTACGCGGGAGTGCCGGGGGTCGCTCCCTGACGAGTCGCTTGCGATTGAGCATCCTCGCTGAGTAGCACCGGCGCGGTCTCTTCGTCCGCGCTGCCGATCTGTTTGGCCAAGCCCCAGTCGAGCACGATCGCTTCGCCGTAGTCACCCAGGACGATGTTCTCCGGCTTCAAGTCGCGGTGAATGATGCCGCGCGAGTGCGCGTAGGCCAACGCCT
>CAMDPX010000181.1 GCA_945905295.1 Planctomyces sp. SH-PL62
AGTTCGTGAGACGACATTGGTTTGGAAACGGCGGCCTGAAAAAGACTCCCGACCCCTTCAGGGCGATCGACATAATGCGCGGACTGGTGACTGGCGGTGGTGGCTTTCTGGGGCGGTACATCGTCGAGCAACTGGTCGCGCGCGGCGATCAGGTCCGCGTCTTCAGCCGGCAGCGATATCCAGAACTCGATTCTCTCGGCGTTGAAACGCGCACCGGCGATCTGCAGGACTCATCGGCCGTTGCCGCGGCGTGCGAGGGAATGGACATCGTCTTCCATGCGGCCGCATTGCCCGGTATTTGGGGGCCGTGGAAGTTGTTTCACGGAGTCAACACGCTCGGCACGCAGAATGTCATTGAGGGCTGCCGGCGTCACGGCGTCGGCCGGCTGGTCTTCACCAGTTCGCCGAGCGTCGTCTACGACGGACACGATCATCTCGGCGCGGACGAGTCGCTGCCGTACTCCACGAAATTCCTCTGCCATTATCCGCACAGCAAGGCGCTCGCCGAGCAAGCGGTGCTGGCGGCGAACGGCGTCGACGGCTTGGCAACGTGCGCGTTGCGTCCGCATCTAATCTGGGGGCCGCGCGACACGCAGCTCATTCCGAGACTGATCGAACGGGCAAAGCGCGGCCAACTGCGACGAGTCGGCGACGGCAATAACTTGATCTCGATGGTTTACGTCGAGAACGCCGCGCGAGCACATCTGCAAGCGGCCGATGCGTTGTCGCTCACCTCGCCAGTCGCCGGCCAAGCCTACTTCATCAATGAACCGGAGCCGGTCAATCTCTGGGACTGGGTCAACACGTTGCTCGGTCGCGCGGGATTAGCGCCGATCACCAAGTCGATTCCCGCCGGTGCCGCCACAGCAATCGGCGCGATGCTTGAAGGAGTCTATTCGCTGTTACGCATTGGTTCGGAACCGCGAATGACTCGGTTCCTTGCTTCGCAGTTGAGCCGTTCGCATTGGTATCGTGTCGAGAAAGCTCAGCGAGATTTTGGATTTGAATCGTTGGTCTCGGTCGAAGATGGGCTGCGGAAGTGTTTCAGCGATCAACGTCTTTGAATTTCGTAGGAGCGGCATGAAGAGCCCGACGAATAAAAGGAGACGACGAATCGGTCGCATCATTGCAAGATTCGTCGTCTCCTTTCATTCGTCGGGCACTTTTCCTCAGAACCAATCCCGATTGTGATACTCGACGATTTCTAAAACACCCCAATCAACCGCATCGCCGCGACCGACGACAGCAGCAGCACCAAACTATCGAACTGCCGCTGCGGAATGCGGTGAATCAGCCAGCGGCCGGCCAGCAGTCCGAGCACGATCATCGGAGTCAGCACCGCGTTGAGCATGAGTGTGTCCGTCCCAATCAGTCCCAACTGAGCGCTGAACGGCACCTTGAACAAGTTCAACAGCAGGAAGAACCAGGCAGTCGTCCCCACCAGTTCCAGCTTCGGCATCGCCACCGTCACGAGATACAGCGCGATGATCCCTCCCGCCGCGTTGGCGAGCATCGTGCTGAAGCCGGCGATCAGACACAGACTCCAGGCGAACCACGCCGCGTGAGGGACATGCTCAAACCAACCCGGCCGCCACATGCGAGCCGTCTGCATGGTCGCCAGTCCCAGGATGATGCTGCCGATCACCGGTTTGTACGCGGTCTCATTGAGTGAATTCATCAGCGCCCAGCCGATCACGACGCCAATCGCCGTCGGCAACGACATGCTCCAGACGTACTCCCATCGAGCATGTTGCCGAAACGCGGCCACGGCACAGACATCGCCGAAGATCAGCATCGG
The DNA here is from genome assembly GCA_945905295.1 of Planctomyces sp. SH-PL62. GTDB lineage: Bacteria > Planctomycetota > Planctomycetia > Planctomycetales > Planctomycetaceae > SXKJ01. The sequence goes on from CAMDPX010000181.1 coordinate 1,799, forward strand.
CAACACATATCCCGTCGATTTCTTCGCTCCGAAAATGAACGCGAAGACCACAACGTGAAACAGGCCGACCCCCGCGAACCCGCTCTTCGCCACCCCCAGGCCAAACGCCGAGACTAACGCCAGCATCCATTCAGAAGAGGTCAATTCGGGCATGAGCGATCCGCGACGCAAAAATTACCAGATGACATCCACGCCCAACTTCGCAAACGCCGGATCGGGTGAGACGACCGTCATCCCGTTGATTTCCGCATGAGCGGCAATGAGTCGATCGAACGGATCGCGATGCACCGGCGGAAATTCACCGGATACGAAGATGGCTTCGGTTTGAATCGGCAAAGGTTCGATGTGAAAGAACGGCGCATGTTCGGCCACCCATTGTCGCGGCGGAACGGGGAGTGCCAGTTTGCCAGCGAAATACTTCAAGACGATTTCCCAAATGCTGGCACCCGACAGGTAGACGTTGTTCTCAACGTCTCGAATGGCCTCGCTGGCGACTTGGCTCAACTGACTTGGTTCCCGGCTCAGCCAAAGAAAGGCGCACGTATCGAGCAACAACCTCATAGCCCCCACTCCTTCAACGCCTCGTCGGTCAACGGGGCGAAGGCTTCATCGGGAACATGCATCGGCGGATAGAGTGTCTGCCCAACTGGCCGCGGGCCACGTCGGCGCGGCTCTGGCATTTTCGTCAACCGCGCCACCGGCGTGTCACCACGGGAAATGATGATCTCCCCGCCCGCTTCGACTTCCGCGAGCACCTGCGGAAGATTGGAACTCGCTTCGTCGATGGTGATGGTCCGCATGAGTCCTCCATTCGCTGGCGATTCGGCTGATTGGGTTTCCTGACCGCAGTCTATCCCGAAACTTACGCATAGAAGAAGACCTTCTCGGCCGTCTTCGCCAGCAGCCATTCGCGGTCTGTCTTCGAGAGGAAATCCATGCGGTCGCGGACGAGGCTGATCGACGCCTTGTAGTTGTTGACTCCCTGAATCTGATACGGCGAGTCGCTGGCCCACATCAGCCGCTGCGGGCCGAAGCAGTCGAGCAGCCGTTTGATTATCGGGATCAGCTCGTCATGCGGCGGCTTCTTCTGGCCGAGCGCGTAGTAGGCCGAGATCTTCACGCTCGTGTGCTTGTGCCGAGCCAGTCGGCAGAGAGCCTTGATGTCTGCGTCGCGCATCTCGCCATCGACGCCGATCCGAGCGAAGTGATCGATCACGACCGGCGTGTCGGGATGCCGTTCGCACATCGCGTCGGTCGAAGGCAAGTCGCTCGCATTGATCAGCAGACACATCGCCTGCCGAGTTTCCGCTCCGGTCTTCCACATCTCGATCATGCCGGGCGATTCGAGCCACTTCGGCTGATCCTCTTTCTTCCGAACAAACGGAGTGATGCGGAAACCGGTGACCCCTTGGGGCAGCAACTTCTTCATCGTGGCCCCGGCGTGCGGCAGATGGTCATCGACCATCCCCTGTACTCGAAACATCTTCGGATGCCGCCGCACCGCGTCGATCAGGTACGAGTTATCGAACAGGTGATACACCGAATGCTGAATCAGCACGACGCGGCCAACACCCTCCGGCCGAGCAATCGCCATCAGTTCGACATCGGTGAAGCTGGGGGGATTGAGATCCTTCTTCGTCTGCCCCGGAGCGAGCGGGAACTTGTCCGTCTCCGGCGGCCAGATGTGCGAATGCGCGTCGATCCACGGCAGGTCATTCGATTGTGCTTGCGTCATTCCGGCAACTGCGACCGCACTCATGGCGACCCCCGTTTTCAAAGCGTCTCGTCGAGTCATGGTGATTGGCTGGCTCATGAAGTTGCTCACTCCCGCTTGGGCTGTCTTGATTCACTCATTGCCCCGGCCCCACGCCGGTCGAATCGCCGGTAGCCTACAAACGCCAGCGATGCTCGCAATGGTCGAGCAATCGCTCCGCGGGAAAGTCGTGTCGCGCGGTTTCGTTTTATTGTTCGGGGCGGTATTGATACTCGCGACGAAAGGGCTGGCCATGAAGACTTGGAGCGTTCGCGGAGGAGCTGCGGTGCTGGCAGTCGTCGTGTTCTTCAACGGTGTTCGGGCCGAGGAGTTGGGCTTTCCAGAAAGCTGCATCGAACTGAAGAGCGTGCCGAAACGCGCGATGATTTCCAACGCTTTGTCGACGCGGGACTCGGTCCTTTTCGGTTTGGATCGTCCGAATCGAAAACTGAATCCCGGAGAGCAAGTCCCCTTCATTGCCTGGGACACGCAAACTGGAAAATGGCTCGCGAAGTTGCAGGCTCCCGATCCTCTAGTCGGCCTTTGGAAGTTCTCACCGGATGGAACGCTGTTGGCAATTCCGCTCCTCACCAACACCCGGATCGTTCAATTGTGGGAAGTCGGCCCGAAAGATAAGCAGGGAGTCCCGGCGCTGCGTCAATTAACGACTCTTCGTCAGCAATACCGCCGCCCCACTCTGTCGAATGCCAGAGCGGAAGGACATGCCAGCTTCGGCGATCTTGTCTGCTTGGCCTGGACGCCCGACAGCAAGACGCTGCTGGTGTCGCTGAAGGCTCCCAAATACGAGATCCAGTTTTGGTCCTACACGGACAAACCAAGCATTTGGCCCGACGACTCGGATCGTGACTCGAAATGGAGACCCTGGGCCAAGGTCGAAGTCGAAACGGAGTGGGATCCCGGCGTGGCAGTCTCACCGGATAACCAATCACTCGCGATCATTGCGAACCCGGGCAAGGGGCCGATCAACGGACAGATTGTCGATCTTGCCACCGCCAAGCTGCGTGAAAAGTTCCAAATCAGACAACGCGAGAAACCATCGTATGAACTGACCACGGACTTTCGCCTGCAATACTCTTCGGATAGCAAGACCCTGGCGATCAGCGCCAATCAGTACTTGGCTCTCTGGGACACGACGCCGCTGGCTCAACGTGTGGCCATGGAGATCCCGGAGCTTAGCTCGACCGCCAATAACGCCGATTCCGTCATGGCACGATTGGCGTTCATCCAGGACAACCGCATTCTGCTGACGGTGAAAAGTGCAACGCCGGAAGAAAGTCGACGCGTCAAGGGGGGCCAACTCCAGTTCCGCGACGCTCTGACCGCAGAACTTCTCAAAGAAGTAAGCTTCCCGGAGGAGCTTGGTAGCTTCCAAACGATCGAGACTTTGTCCGATGGACGAATCATGACCAAATTCGTGCCCAGCCGGATGAGCCATGATTCGAATGCACGCGTCTTTCTTTGGCGCGGCGAAGATCTACTCCGCTACGCCACCGAACACGCTTCGGCATCGACTCCACAACAAAAAGCCGACTGAGGCAACGCCCCCATCGACCTCGTGTCGATGGAGCGAAAGATGGAGTGCTAACCACCGCCTCCCCACCGGCCTGCGCCAGACCCCATCCGCCTCGTGCGGATGGTGAATCAGATTCTTCGACATTCAACGACCAGTGATCTTCTTCACCATCCGCACGAGGCGGATGGGGCCTGAAAAACGAGTTCCCAACAGATCCCGTCTCTAGCCCGCCATCTGTCGCCCCATCCAGGCGAGCTGGATGGGGGCGTGGCGATTCGCAATCGGCGTCGCTATTTCGGATCGAAAAGCATGTCGGTCGAGCCACCAAACTTCGCCGGCAGCGGGATGTTCGACGACGACTTCTCATCGCCGACGACGCGGCATTGCCAGCGGCCCTTGAGTTCCAGTTGGTTCTTTCCGCTGATCAGGATCGGAGCCTGTTGCAAACCAATCGTTGGCTCAGCGCCGCCGCCATGCAGGACCAGGATGTTCGTGTCGTCGAGAAAGATCGCTTTGTCGGGGACGCGTATCACCGTTCGATCGGCGGACGCTCCCGGCTCGGCGATCAACGCTTCACCGTTGAGCCACGCTCGAACCGCACCGTCTTTCGAGGCGATGGACAGCTTCACTCCGGACGCATCGACCCACGACTTGGGCAATCGAATCGTGCAGCGATACCACACCGGTCCTCCGAGCGTACCGAAACCAGCGTTGGTCTCGGACCAAGGACTTGGAATCGAGATCGGTGACCAGTCGCCGCAGGGCTGGCGCACGATGCCGCGATTTTTCGCTGATCCCACAACCGCATTCGCCGGTCGCGTGTCGTACTTCGATCGAAATGGCTTGCCGCCGAGAATCTGATCGCTGGTGATCGTCGGACAGATGAAGCGTTCGACGTGCGAGACCACCAGATCATTTCCGGTGAAGTGATCGACCTGAGGCCAACGCTTCGGGTTGTACATGCAGTCGGTCATGTCGCGCATCAGCGCGACGTTCTTGCCGTTGCGAACCATCTGCCGCAACCCAAACGGCCGGCCGAGCACGCACATGTTGAGATGCACGCCCACCAAGATCACGTTCTTGATGCCGCGCGATTCGAGCACGTTCCAAACCTCGTCGCCTCGATCGGAGATGAAGTCACGGTCGGCGTCGATCTCGATCAACTTCGACTGCGTCTTCCAGGGCATCCCCGGATTGCGCCCCATCGCTTTGAGCTTCGCCGCCCACTCGGCGTGCTCGGCCGGATCGTCGTCCTCGCCGCCGTCCGATTGGTCGATCGGATAGACCGCCTGCTCTTCGCTGGGAATCCGCGAGCTCCAGAACTCCACATCCTTCGGCTTCACCTTCGCCGCCGGTGCAGAGACTGCTCGCTTCCGAGCCGCATGGTCTTCGTAAGCCGCCATGCAATCGCTCGGCGAATGAATGATCGTCGCCCCACGCTTCCGCGCCTCTTTCAAAACGTCATTCATCCGCGGAGCAAACTCCTCCAACCGTCGCACGGCATTCAAGCAGTGATGAGCGTCCCACACATCGCAGACGATAAACGCGGTTTCCTTCGCAGACCAAGATTCATCGCGGCTCTGACTCTTGAAGAATCCACTTCCAGCGGATCGCTCCTGCTGAGACCGAAGCTGAAGTTTCAAGGCATCCGCAAAGGCGGCCGTCGTCATGAGCCATACTCCCAGTGACAGGACAGTGATCAATCCCGATGACCTCACGATGACACCTCCGTTGAATTGGTTTGTAGATCGCTCATTCGTCGTCTCCTTCGATTTGTCGGGCACCTTCAAGAACAACTCCGGATCCCGACGAATCGAAGGAGACGACGAATGAAAACGAAGCAGGCTTCGTTCACGAAAGCGTCATCCCAGCAACTCGCGCACGACTTGTCCACCCGCGACGAGCGGCACGAGACGGCCAGGCGATGCCACCAATTCGCGATTGGCATCGACGCCGAGCAGATGATATGCCGTGCGAAGAATGTCCTTCGGATCAATCGGCCGATCAACCACGTCGCCCGCCGTTGCGTTGGTCGAGCCGACAACTTGGCCGCGCGGCACGCCCGCTCCGGCGAAGAGTTGGCAGTAGGCTCGCGACCAATGGCCTCGGCCCGGAGCACCGGCAGCGGTGATATCAAACGTCGGCGTGCGGCCGTGTTCGCTGAGGCAGAGAACCAGTGTGTCCTCCAACAAGCCGCGTCGATCGAGATCGAGCATCAACGCCGAGAATGCTCGGTCGAATGCCGGCAACAGAAACTCGCGCATCCGCGAATGATGATCGTAATGCGTGTCCCAGCTTTCGTCGGTCTGGCCGAACTCGTCCCAACAGACGGTGACGAACTTCACATTCGCTTCGAGCAGCCGTCTCGCCGACAAGCACGACTGGCCGAACAGTGTCATGCCGTAGTCATCGCGGAGCGACATCGGCTCGCGCTCCAACCGAAGCGCATCGACCACTTGCGGCCGAGCGAGGAAGTCGAGGGCCAATTCGCGTTGCTTCGAGTAACCCGCCGCGCTGGCCGAGCGATCGAGTTCCGCCGTTCTCTGTTCAAACTGAGTCAGCAACGAGCGGCGTCGCGCGAGCGAATCCAACGTGATCGCCGCTCCGTCGCCGGAACCGAATTCGAGTCGTCCGTCGGGCGTGATTTCGCGGAACGGATCCCCTTGCGGAGCCTCGCCACGAAACTCGGTCCAAAGCGGATCGAACGACGTCCCCAGGAAGCCGCCGAACGTCCCCGATCGCTTGTTCGGCCGCGCGTACAAGCTCTGTCGCCAGGGGAGCATCACGTTGACCGGGACGCCGCGCGGTTGCTGGCCGAACTCACCGCGTGAGGCGCAGTAGTCGATGACTCCGCCGATGTACGGCCACTGATCGGGATTTCGCTGCCGGCCTTCGATCCGTTCGGTGTCCGGGTTGCCGGTCAGCGTGTACGACGCCGAGTGAATGTTCCACGGATGCGACATCGACCGCACCAATGTGCAACGATCGAGCACGTTCGCCGAGCGCGGCAGATGCTCACAAACTCGAACGCCCGGCAGCTTCGAGTCGATCGTGCCGAACTCACCCCGAATACTTTCCGGAGCCTCCGGCTTCGGATCGAACGTGTCGAGCTGACTCCAAGCTCCGTAGATGTAGAGCACCAGGCAACGCTTCGCGCGACCGAAGTTCGGCAACGTGGCGATGCTCGGCTCGGCACACGCGACCGTGGAAAGAAGTGGAGCGCCGAGCAGTCCGTATCCTCCAGCACGCAGCACGTCGCGGCGACAGAACCGGTCAGGGGTCAGGTGTTCAAATTTCATTTTTGGCCCCACAATCCATCCCTGATTCAAATTCCCCATCGCCATTCCAAATCACATCGCGCCTCATTCGCGAGGCCCAAAATGAAATTTGAAGACCTGACCCCGGCTCGTCACGCATCGGTCGCGACCAGCCGCTCCATCCAGCGTTGCACTTGCAGAGCGTCGGCATAGGTCGCTCCAACCGGGACGCTTTCGACACCGCGAACGACTCGGCAGAAGCTGCGGAGTTCCTCGGCCATCATGCCGGAGGGTCCGCCGATGTCGGCTCGGATTTCCAGAGGCATCGGCCACGCAGCTTTCTCGTCCCAAACTTCAATCGGCCGCGGGTTCGGCGAGATGCGTGCGGACCAACCGTTTCCGAAAACCTCCATGCGGTCGAACCCGCGCGGAGGCATCCCTGTCGGCGTCAGGTACGACGCGGCGAATGAGGCCAAAGTCCCGTCGCTCCACTGCAACTGAGCCAACGCCAGATCAATTGCTCCGGATTCGGTGCGATGAAACTGCGAACTGAACCGCTCAGGCTCAACGCGATTCATCAGAACTTGGACGGCGTACAAGTCGTGAACCATCGCCGCCTGCAACGGATTCTCGCCAGGAAAGTCTTTCACGATCGAAGCCGGCCGATGACGCACGCAGTCGATGAAACTCAACCCACCGCGCCGAGCGGCCTCTTCGCTAAGCTGCTTGAACTCACTGTTGAAGAGCACGATGTGACCGAGCATCAGGTTCGACGAGTCGGCGTTGACCAGCGAAGTAAGACTCTCGGCTTCGGCCAGTGATTCTGAGATCGGCTTCTCCAAAAGCACTCGTTTGCCGGCTTGCAGCAGCTTGGTCGCGACGCGCACATGATCTTCCGTCGAACAGGCCACCACCCACGCCTCGGCATCGGATTCGGCCATTGCCTGATCGAGATCGAGCCAACCAGGCACGTCTGGCAACTCGCGCCGCAAGTTGTCGAGGCTTGCCTGCCGACGCGCGACGACGCCGACGAGTTCGGCTTCCGCCAACCCCGCGAGCGTCAGTGAATGCAGGCGGCCGAAGCGGCCGAGACCGATGACACCGACTTTCACAGGCTGAATCGAACGCTGTGCGGACATCGAATGCTCCCGGTATCAGGAATCGACGAAAACTAGACCAGTCACTCCGTGAGTGGAAACTTCGAGTCACGGAGTGACTCGTCTACTTTAATGCGAGCATCCCGGCCCGATGTCGGCGAAGAAGTCGTGGCCTTTGTCGTCCACCAGGATGAATGCGGGGAAGTCTTCGACCTCGATCTTCCAGATCGCTTCCATGCCGAGTTCCGCGAACTCGACCACATCGACCTTGCGGATGTTTTCCTTGGCAAGGATCGCCGCCGGGCCACCGATGCTGCCGAGGTAGAAACCGCCGTGCTTCTGACAAGCCGCCGTGACCTGCGGGCCGCGGTTGCCCTTCGCGATCATCACCATGCTGCCGCCGTGTGACTGAAACAGCTCGACGTACGAGTCCATGCGGCCAGCGGTCGTCGGACCGAACGAACCGCTCGGCAGTCCTTCCGGCTTCTTGGCGGGGCCGGCGTAATAAACCGGATGAGCTTTGAAGTAATCGGGCAGCGGTTGACCGGCATCGAGTCGCTCTTTGAGTTTCGCATGCGCGATGTCTCGCGCAACGACGATCGGGCCGCTCAGCAGCAGTCGCGTCGTGACTGGATAGCGCGACAACTCAGCCAGGATGTCCTTCATCGGGCGGTTGAGATCGACTCGAATCGCGCCGGTGTCTTTGCGATGCCGCAGTTCTTCCGGAATGTATTTCAGAGGATTGAATTCGAGCTGCTCGATGAACACGCCGTCCTTCGTGATCTTCCCTTTGGCCTGCCGATCCGCGCTGCACGAGACGCCGATGCCGATCGGCAACGAGGCTCCGTGACGCGGCAGGCGGATGATGCGGACATCGACCGCGAAATACTTCCCGCCGAACTGCGCCCCGATGCCGCACTTCCGAGCTTGCTCCAGCATCTGGGCTTCGAGTTCGACATCGCGGAAGGCTCGGCCGTGAGCGTTGCCGGTCGTCGGGAGGTTGTCGAGGTATTTCGTCGAGGCGAGCTTGACCGTCTTCATCGTCGCTTCAACCGACGTGCCGCCGATCACGAACACGAGGTGATACGGCGGGCAAGCGGCCGTGCCGAGCGTCACCATCTTCGCCGTCAGATACTCGACCAGCGACTTCGGATTGAGCACCGCACGCGTCTCTTGAAACAGAAACGACTTATTGGCCGACCCGCCTCCCTTCGCGATGAACAGGAACTTGTATGCGTTGCCGTCACAGGCCGAGAGGTCGATCTGCGCGGGGAGATTTGTGTTCGTGTTTTTTTCGTCCCACATGTTGAGCGCGGCGTTCTGCGAGTACCGCAGATTGTTCTCGGTGTAGGCGTTGTAGACGCCGTGAGCGAGCGCCTCTTCATCGCCGCTGGACCAGACGGCGTGTCCCTTCTTGCCCATGACGATCGCGGTGCCGGTGTCTTGGCAAAACGGCAACACCCCGGCGCTGGACACGTCCGCGTTCTTGAGCATCGTCAGCGCGACCATCCGGTCGTTGTCTGAGGCTTCGGGGTCGTCGAGAACCGCGGCGACCTGTTTGAGATGCTTCGGTCGCAGGAAAAAATTGATGTCGTGAAACGCCTGCGAGCAGAGCAGCGTGAGGGCCTCCGGAGCGACGCACAGCACCTCTTGGCCGTTGAAGGGCTGCGTGTGGACGTGCTCGGCCGTCAGCAAGCGGTACTCGGTGTCGTCGGGGCCGAGTTCGAAGAGTTCTTGAAAGTGAAACGGTGCGGTCGGCATACGGTGAGTTCCTTGGGGGTCGGGGTTTGGTTTTCAACGTGGAGCACGTTTCCAACGTGCTCGTCACGGGCACGTTGAAAACGTGCCCCACTTTTTCGCCGCGTTACAGCTTCTTCGAGAGCCGCTTCGCCAAGCGAGCCAGCGCGGGGCTGATGTCGTTCGGGTCCAGATGGATGTTGAGCAAACTGAAATTGTCTTCGTTGTTGAGCGCGGCCTTGAGGGCTTGATCGAGTTCCCCTTCGGTGCGGACCTCAAAGCCCCAGCCGCCGCCGAGCAGGTCGGGCAGGCGGTGATAGTCCCAATTGGGAATGTCGTTGAACGGGCCTTCTTGCAGGAACCGCTCGGTCGTGTACCCCTTGTTGTTCAAGACCAAGACGATCGGATTGAAGCCGAGCTTCAACGCCGTCGAGAGTTCGAGACAGGTCATCTGAAAGGCTCCGTCGCCGACGATCACGATCGGGCGACGGTCACGGTTGGCGACTTGCACCCCAATCGCGGCCGGGATCGCGAAGCCCATCGACGTGTAATACGCCGGGCTGATGAAATCGGTCCGCTGATGGATCGTCAGGTCCGCCGACGCGAACAGCGAATCCCCCACGTCGGCGACGACCACCATCGTCTCATCCAGCATTTCGTTGATGCGCCGGAAGAGTTGCCGCACGGTGACTTTCGCCTCCGGTCGCAGTACGAAGGGGCCGTCGTCCTCCACTCGGCGACGCGGTATGGGATTCTTCAGCGGGTGCAGGTCTGCCTTGCCGAGTCCGCGAATGAAGTCGTGCAACAAAACGTCGTGAAAGTGATGATGCCGGATGCGGAGCTTCTCGCTGGTCGCGTACACGCACTTCGTCGGATCGAGGTTCGCCGTGAAGATGCCGAGGTTGATGTCGGTCATGAAGGCTCCGAGCAGGATCACGCAATCGCTGTTCTCGACGAACAGCCGCACGTCTTCGCGGCCCATCGCTCCTTCGTAAACGCCGAGATACAGCGGATGCTTTTCGCTGACGACCGATTTGCCCAGCAGCGTCGCGCAGATTGGGATGCCATGCTTCTCGGCCAGCTTGATGACCTGGTCTTGCAGGCCGAAGCGATGAATCTCGACACCGGCGATGATCACCGGTTGCTTGGCCGAGTTAATCGCGTCAGACGCTTCTTCGATCGCTTCTCGCAACGCTTCTCGCTCGCTGCGCGGCTTCTCGATGCTCGGCTTGTGCGGGAAGAGAGCCGGCGTGCGGACGCGGTCGCGGGGCAGTTCCAGAAACACCGGGCGTTTGAAGCGGACGGCCGCCTCGAAGCAGCGGTCGATCTCGCGAAAGGCGGTCAGTGGATCGTCCAGCAAGGCGGTCGCGACCGTCAGTTTCTCAAAGACTTCACGCTGTGTGTTGAAGTCGCGGACTCGGTGGTGCAGCAACGGATCGGAACGACGCTCTTCGACCCCCGGCGCACCGCTGATGACGATAATGGGGGACTTCTCGGCGTAGGCTCCGGCAATCGAGTTGCAGAGGCTCAGTCCGCCAACGCAATACGTCACGCAGACGGCACCGAGTCCATGCACGCGGGCATAACCGTCGGCCGCGTAGCCGGCACAGTCTTCGCGTGTCGTGCCGACCACTCGAATCGGGCTGTCGCTGAGCATTCCATAGAACTGCAACACGAAGTCGCCGGGGATGCCGAACACGTCCGAGACACCGTAATCCTGCAGTCGCTGGATCAAGTAGCCGCCGATGGTTTGCTGACCTTTACGGTCGGCCGGCTTGATACGAGCGACCGGCTTGTCCGCGTTTCGTCCAGCTCGGCGCAGCGACTTCGAAGCGTTTGAGCGTCCGCCAGCGCGCGCGGGTTTCGTCGGTTTTCGTCCAGGCATTCGAGGCTCCTTCCTGAGAGGTCGCAGCATTGTGAAGACGAACAACGATTCCGGAAAGTCGGGAACCTGGAGACAGGCGAGCGGGGCGGCGTCAGCCCCCCGGTCCGTCGGCGAATCATTCAGATCCCGACGTATGAAAGGAGACGACGAATTCTGAGAATGCCTCCATTCGTCGTCTCCTTCGATTCGTCGGGCTCTTGCGGAGTTGATTCTTCCGCCGCAGAACCGGGGGGCTGACGCCGCCCCGCTCGCCAGATTGTCTCTCGACTGACGAGAACTCATCGTTGCACGTTGCCATTGGTTTCTTAGACTGCGGCCATGCAACGATTCTTTTTGATGATCGCTCGGTTCGCACTTTCGGCTTGGATTGGTGCGGCGGCGTTGTTTGTCTGCACTTCGATTTCCGAGCAGATTGCACCGACGTTTGACTCGGACATTAAGAACACGCTCGCGGCGATTCGGTTTCCGTGGTACTACGGGTTCGGGTTCGGACTGGTCGGCACCGGCTTCGTGGGCAGCGTGATCGGCGTCCGGCGAGCGGAACAGCGACACCGCTGGGCCGTGATCGTCACGTCGCTCTTACTCGCATTGATTCTCATGGCGGCGGATTATGTGGCGATTTACACGCCGCTTTACGAGATCGTCACGTCGCCAACCGCTGTGCGCGACGCTCGATTTGTGGAACTCCATCGCTGGTCGGAGCGGATCAACTCCATCGACCTCCTCCTGTGCATGATCGCGGCGCTGGCAGTGTGCTGGCCGACCAGGCCATCCCTAGCCCCTAGCCCCTAACCCCTCTCTCCATGTCCGCCTTGCCCCTCAAATCGTTGGCTCACATCTGCCGCACGCTCAGCACGCTGCTGGAGTCCGGTGTCGCCGTGCGGCAGTCCATCACGCTGGCGGCAAAAAAAACGGGTGACGGCCGGAGCCGAGAAGCACTCGCCGAGATAAGTCAGCAGGTCGCCGCGGGGAACGAGATTTCGGCAGCGATGCGGATGCAAACCGGCACCTTCCCCGAACTGATGACCGACATGATTGAGATGTCGGAAGGGACCGGCTCACTCCCTGAAGTCCTGACACATCTGGCTGAGCACTACGAAAATAATTTGACGTTGCGGCGGCAGTTTGTCGGCTCGATCGCCTGGCCCATGTTTCAACTGGTGGCGGCGGTGCTGATCGTCGCACTGCTGATCCTGGTCTTTGGCATGATCCCCGATGACCCAAAAGGTCCGAACATCAAACAATTGGTCTTCGGCTTGTCGGGAGTGAGCGGTGCTGTCATCTGGCTGACCTGCACGTTCGGCGGAGCCGGTCTGGTCTGGGTCGGGTATCAAGTCGCCGTGCGGCTGTTCTCGGCACAAAGGATTCTTGATCCGCTGTATCTGCGCGTGCCAGTGTTGGGGAAGTGCCTGCGATCGTTCGCGATCGCGCGGTTTTCGTGGGCCTATTATCTGACGCAGCAATCCGGGATGCCGATGGTTCGCAGTTTGACCGCCAGCTTGAAGGCGACAACCAACGGCGCGTTTCAGAATGCCACACCGATGATTTGCGCCGGCATCCGCGAAGGTGAGCACTTATCGGTGGTGCTCGAAGCGAGCGGACTGTTCCCAGAGGACTACATGCACATGGTCTCGGTCGCGGAGACATCAGGCACGGTGCCGGAGATGCTGCATCGGCTCAGCCCCCAGTTCGAGGATCAAGCGCGCCGCAGTCTGAGAGCGTTGACCATCATGTTCTCTGGGTTGGTCTGGGGAACGGTCGCGATCTTCATCGTGTTCTTCATCTTCCGCTTCTTTATGTGGTACGTCGGTATGATCAATGATGCGGTGAAAGCTGCGGGTGGATGAATCCCCCTTGGAAAAGAATTTGCAGTCATCGAGCTGGCGAGTTACAAGGCTCCCGTTCTGAGCGGTGCGGGAGTTCTCAACGTGACTCGTGGGAGCGATTGCCATGCTGAAGATTGGCCGGGTTCGTTCGCGAAATTGCCAAGGCGTTACGCGGCGTGAACTGCTGGAGGTCGGCGGACTCGGTTTGCTGGGACTGACGCTCGCGGATCAGTTGCAGGCGGACGACGTCCTCAAAGCCAAACCGCCAACGGCGAAGCAGCCAGCGCAAACCTCCTGCATTTTCATTTTTTTGGAAGGTGGTCCTAGTCAATTCGAGACGTTTGATCCAAAACCGAACGCCATCGACGACGTGCGTGGCCCCTACGGCAACATCGCCACCAGCGTGCCGGGAATTCAGATTTGCGAACTGCTGCCGCTGCTCGCGGAGCGCATGGACCGCTACGCATTGATTCGGTCGCTGACCGGATTCTCTGGCGGACACACGGCTCGGCCGGCTCTGACGGGAGCATTGGAAAGTCTGACAACTTACGGCGCGGTCGTGACGAAGTTGCAGGACCATGCGGGCGCGATGCCACCTTACATTCATTTGGGCGGGAAGATTTTCAACACGCCCGGCATCGGCGGCGGCGCGTTAGGCTCGGCCTATGACCCCGTGGAAATCCTCGACCCCCTCGGCAAGCAAGTGCAACTGCCGAATTTCTCGCTGTCGGCGGATGTCTCGGCCGGCCGGTTCAGTCAACGTCAAGAATTGCTCGGCGCGATCGACCAGTTGCGAGCGAACGCGCACGCCAGTCCCGGCATCGAACGGCTGGGGACGTACTATCAACGAGCGGTCAACATGCTGACCTCGAACAAAGTTCGCGATGCGTTCGATCTGTCGCTGGAACCAGAGACGCGACGCACTCGATACGGCGCGAACTTCTTTGGCCAGTCGCTGCTGATGGCGCGGCGGCTGGTTGAGGCCGGCACGCGCTTCGTCCAAGTGAAGTGGTACGACTGGGACGGAGCTTGGGATATTCACGGCTACAACTCGACCGGCGTCGAGCGGATGGAAGAAGAACTCTGCCCACGCTTCGATCAAGGTCTGTCGGCGTTGCTGGATGATCTGCAGCAGCGCGGAATGTTGGACTCGACGCTGGTCATCGCCGTGGGCGAGATGGGCCGCACTCCGAAGATCAACAAGTGGGGCGGCCGCGATCACTGGGGAGCATGCTTGTTCGCATGGCTGGCTGGCGGTGGTATTCCCGGCGGCACCGTGGTCGGCCAGAGCGATGCGAAGGCCGCCTATCCCGCCAACGATCCGGTCCAGCCCGCAGAGTTGGCGGCGACGCTGTATCGGCTGATGGGCATCAACATCAACGCCGATCCGCGCGTGCGACCGTTCATCGGCAACGCTTCGCCCGTCGCGGCGCTGGTGTAGGTTGGGACTCCGTCCCGACCCTTTGACGCGAGGACACGATGAGTCGATCACTAATCTTCTTAGTCATCCTCGTCGTCACCGGCGAATTCGCGTCCGCCCAAGAGACCTCTACTCCGAAACTGTTGCTGGCCTTCTCATCCGTGCGCGAGCGGCGTGCTCCGCCATACCCAAAGGTTTATTTCTACGAGCATGACGGCGTGAGCACCGGCCAATTGCTCGGCTCGATAGATTCGATCACGAACGGCACGAACTTCACTCGCGCCGACATGCACCCTTCGCTGAGCCGTGATGGCCGGTTCTGCGCATTCTCCGCTCAGTACGGAGTCACCGACGGCGGACGCATCGAGGTTTGGGATCGAACCGAAAAGAAGTTGCTGCCGTTTCCGGCAATCAACGATTTTCCCAACGTCCACCAAATGACGCCGTCCGTTTCCGGTGACGGATCGTTGGTGACGTTTAGCGCGTACGCTCGGCCGGGCGGCAGTCCGCGCTGGGGATTGTTTCTGTACGACTTGACCGCCAAGAAATTTCTCGACTTCCCGAAGCCGACCAATCCGATTGTCGATGAGCGGCTGCCGGCCCTCAGTAGCGATGGGCGGTTTGTGGCGTTCGTCTCGAATGCTCGCGGCGGCGCGGGCTTGACCGACATTTATCTCTGCGACTTGAAGGAGAAAACGGTTGAGGCTCTACCAGAGATGAACTCGAAACACATGGACCTGCAACCGTCGCTCAGCGGTGATGGCCGCTTGGTTGCATTCAGTTCGGATCGACCAGGCGGCGCGGGCGGACGCGACATCTTTCTGTTCGACCGGATCGAGAAGAAATTTCTGCCGCTCCCCGGATTGAATTCGAGTGTCCCGGAGCAATCGCCCTCACTGAGCGCCGACGGCCACTATCTCGCCTTCGTATCCGAGCGGCTCGACGGTGCGGGTGAGCGTGACGTTTATCTCTACGACTGTGAGAAGCAGAGTCTCGTGCCGACACCCGGGTTGAACTCGAAAGAGGATGACTATGATTCCTGCGTGATCGTCTTGCCGGCCTCGAGATGATTTTCGCACGGTCCTCCGCGAAACCCTTTGGCGAGCGGGGCGGCGTCAGCCCCCCGGTGCATC